>NZ_JBHWIO010000003.1:137327-162837 GCF_042732075.1 Kitasatospora sp. NPDC059812 | reverse complement strand
CCACGGGCTTCACCGCGCCGCTGGACAAGTCCACCGAGTACGCGACGGCACCGTGGTCACGCGCCTCGGCCCGGTTGACGGCGCCGACGGACGTTCGGGGCCAGGTTTAGACGTGGAACCACTTCTGCCACGAACTGCCGTTGCAGTCCCAGAGGTAGACGCGTTGAACGCTCCAGTCCTTCTGCCCGGGGTCGGCGTCCAGGCACTTTCCGTTCCAGGCGTTCCTGATCTCACCGGCGCTGGTCCAGATCCACTGCTGGTTCCTCGGCTGGTGCTCCCATTCCAGCCAGCTGTAGCGGGTGATGCGGCTGCCGTTGGCGTTCTCCAGCACCGCGTCGATGACCTTCCCGTCGTAGACGGATGTGAAGACCAACCGGCCATCACCGAATGCCCCCTGCATCCAGCGCTGCCCGCCGTTGTTGTCGCACCGCGTCAGATTGACGGTGCCGCCGTCCCACGGTTCCGAGCCGTCCCAGTCCAGGCAGTTCCCGGAGTACCTGTTGGCTATGTTGCTCCAGCCGACCGCGGCCGCGTGGGCCTCCGTCTTCTCCGGTGTGCTGTTCGCGGACGCCGCGCCGGCCGGGGCGAGTGCGACCACGATCGCGGCACAGGCCGTGAGGGCTTTCCTGCTGATCACTGTTTACTCCTTCTTCGATGTCACCGGCACTTGACCTTGCTTCCGTGGTCGGTGAGCAGGTCGTTGCGGATCCACCCCTGGACGCCGGTGCTCACGTTCCGCGCGTACGTCCAGCTGAAGTCGTCGTCGGCCAGGGGGGTGGAATAGCAGTGGTAGTCGAGGGCCTGGCCCTGGTAGGCGACGCCGTTGGCGGGGCACCCGGTGCTGGCACCGGAGCGCATGTTGACGGCCCCGTCGGCGGTGGCGTACCACCCGCCGCCGTCGATGTCCTCGGGCACCCATCCGCACCCGGCGAACACGGTGGCGGGTGCGGCGGATACGGCGGATGCGGGGCTGGCGAGGGCTTGCGGGGCAGCGAGTGCGCACAGGGCTGCACTGGACAGGAGTAGCGCGACGATGCGTCCACGCATGGTTGACCTCCGTTTGGTGGGGTGAGGAAGACCTGCAGCCACGGGGACTGGGTGGGGGAGGAGGCATGCGGCCGACGTGGGTGGCTCACCCGCCGCGGCTGCCGGCAAGGAAGCACGACGGCCGGCTGTCAGTCGTGGTACACCACAGGGCTGCAGTCCAGGGTGCTGTCGGGGAACCCGAAGTACGTGCCGCAGACCCGGTAGTAGGAGCCGTAGCTGGTGCCCACCATGTTGGACCAGTCCAGCTCGCCCTTGTTCACCGCGACGGCGCGTTCCTCCTGGACGTCGACACCGCCGCCGCCGTCGAGGAGGACACGCTGGATCACCGCGCTGGCGCCTGCGGCGCCGGCGCCGGAGGCACGTATCCAGCCGGCGTGGCACGCGTTGGACCACCGCAGCTCGTAGTACCCGGCCTTCAGCGTGTAGGCCCGCAGGTTGAAGGCGTCGGCGTCGCAACCGGTGCCCTTCGGCCCCTTGTTGGAGCACGTACCGCCGTAGCAGGAAGCCGCGTAGGCCGCCGGTGAGGCGGCGACGGAGAACCCGATGAGGGCTGCGGCCGCGAGGGTGAGAGAAACGAGCCTGTTCTTGAGCACATTCACTCCGATCGGATCGAAAGAGCGGCTGATACCGGGGAAAGCGGTGGCCGGTCCCCCTTCGGGGCAGGACCGCGCCCCCGCTTCCCCGCCGGTGGCTGTCCCCCGGCAGTCAGCGGCCACCTCATGCTGGTTCGGAGCTGATTGTCCGTCAATCAATCTCTGGGAAAGCCAAGTTCGAGCACGGAAAAATATCGTTGTCCGCGGACAAGGGGATTGCCGTGGACCGGTGGAGGACGGGCGGGCGCCTGCAGCTGCCCGGGGTGCCGTGGGGCCGCCCGAGGTCACCTGTCCACGACGAGTGAGCGGGTGGGGCCCCTGATGCGTCTTCTTGTGCTGGACCTGTGGGTGCGGTCACGCGAGTCGGCGTCGGGGCAGGGCGGGGCGGTTGCCGCTGAGGCAGGGCATGACGAGCGCGATGGCGGTGTCCGCGCTGCGGGAGCGGAAGCCCCGGCGGACGATCGGGCGGGTCCTGGTGTTCGTGGACTCGATCGGCCCGCCTGTCACCTGCTGGTGATCAGGGTGGCGGCCGGTCCGCTGATTTTCGTCCAGGTGGCGGCGCCGTTGCTGGGTGCCTGGTAGATAGCGCTGTGGTCGGGCGCCAGGCGGTAGATGTGGTCGGCGGTGACGGCGAATTCGGCTCCCGCCTCGCTGACCGGATCCCAGAACTGGGGAGTGCGGGCGTAACGCAGGAAGGTGCCGTGATCGGGACTGGTGGCGAACAGGTCGGCCGGCCCGGCGTAGAGGTCCTGGGCGTGGCCGCCGATGAGGGTCCAGTCGCTGCCCGTACCGTCCCATTGGAACACCTGGCTGCGGTCCGGTGAGAGTCCGTAGAGGCGGGTGTCGCTGACGGCGAAGGTCGCCCCGTCGGTGCCCACGTAGGTCCAGATTTCCCTGGCGGTGTCGTAG
The DNA here is from genome assembly GCF_042732075.1 of Kitasatospora sp. NPDC059812. Classification (NCBI taxonomy): domain Bacteria; kingdom Bacillati; phylum Actinomycetota; class Actinomycetes; order Kitasatosporales; family Streptomycetaceae; genus Kitasatospora; species Kitasatospora sp. NPDC059812. Next base: position 160,288 of record NZ_JBHWIO010000003.1, on the reverse strand, counting down.
CGGAAGATGCGGCCGTCGCGCGGGTCGGTCGCGAACAGGCCGGCCCCGCCGCCGTACAGGCGTCCGGCCGGGCCTCCTATCTTGGTCCAGCTCGTTCCGGTGCCGTTCCAGCGGTAGACGCCGGTGTGGTCCTGGGCGAGGCGGTAGAGGCGGGTGCCGCTGATGGCGAAGTCGGCACCGGGTTCGCTGACGGGTGTCCAGTTGCCTGGGGTCCCGCTGTAGCCGAGCAGCCGTTTGTCGTCGGCGCTGACGGCGAACACGCCGGCGCCTCCCGCGAGGATCCGTTCGGTGGGACCGCCGATGGGTGTCCAGGCCATGTCCCGGCCCTGCCACTGGTAGACGGTGCGGTGGTCCGGGGCGATGGAGTACAGGGTGCCCGGAGCGGAGGCGGCGACCACGGGTTGTCCCGGCTGCTGGGGGGCCGTGTCAGGCGGAACGCCCTGGGTGTCGCGGTTCCGTGGGGTGCTCGACGCCTCGGGGGCGGGCGTCGCGTCGGCCGGGGTCGGCGCCGACCCGGGGGTGGGCGTCACCTCGACCGGAAGCGGGGCCGAAGGCGAGGCCGCAGCCTGCTGCGGTCCGGGGGCAGCGGTTGCGTCTGCCGAGGCCGAGGCCGGGGCTGAGGCCGACGCGATGCCGGCGGCCGGCCGGTACGTGTCCGCGGACGTGCCGGCCGCGGACGGGGACGGGGACGGACCGTGGGCCTCGGTGACCGCCGGCACACGGTAGGAATCTGCCAGGTACGGCATCGGGATGCCCGGTGCCGGTGCGCTGAAGTGCATACCGAGCAGCACTCCGACCAGTAGCAGGGCGAGGGCCGCGAACAGGATGGTGCCGGTCCTGCGGCGGGTGCCCGCGGCGCTGGGGGCGCCTGCGGCGTGCGGGGCGTTACGCGCCCGGCCGAACGGGGCGATGAGGCCGGTCAGGCGATTGTCCGGGGCGTCGACGACCTCGCCGCGGACAATCCGGGGTGCCGGTGAGCGCGGTACGACGGAGGTCACCCCGAGCACCTCGCGGCGCCGGTCGGCCAAGGCCTCCCGCACCGCCACGAGGTCGGCGTCCAGGCGCCACAGCACCGGCAGACGCGCCCGCACCCCGTCGGCCACCACCAGCTCGGACCCCGGCTCCCGGCTCTCGTCCGCCCGGGCGTGCGTACGCTCCTGATCGGCCAGGAGCCCGACGGCGTCCTGCTCCCGCTGCGCCGCCTGTTGCGCCTCACGTGCGCTCTGCCTGATGCGCCGCACCTCGGCCAGGCAGCGCGTCGCCTCCCGCAGCCGGGCCCGCCGCAGCTGCCCCGCGCCCCCGCCGGGCGCCTGCTGCGAAGCGGGGCCCGTGTCGTCCTCCGCGTCGTCGCCCAGTTCACCCCGCAGCTCGGCCACGACCTCCACCAGCACACGGATCAGTTCATCCGCCTCCGCGACCCCCTCCTCGGCCTGTCGCTGCGCCTGGCGGGCCAGGTCCAGCGCCTGCTGGGCGGCGAAACGTCCCGCCTCGGGCGGCCGCAGTCCCCGGGCCGCCAGGGTGGCTTGTTCGTGCAGGCGGGCAGCACGTTCGAGCAGCACCGTCCGGGCCCGCGGGTCGGTCACGCGGTCGTGGACCAGCCGCTGGAGCAGGTGCCACGGGATGTCCTTCTCCCCGGAGCGGTACTCGCTCCAACTGGTCTTGCCTGCGGGGTAACGCCGGGCGAGCTCGCGGACGGTGACTCCCGACGTCACCTCCCGCACGAACCGGGCCAGGGCATCCGCCTGCTCGGTCTCCCCCTTGAGCCGCCCCTGCGGACGTCCAACACCAGCCACCCCGTGCCCCCTTGTCCTGTCCGGCGGCCGGACCTGATTGTCCGCCGCCCCCTGACCCTCAGTCGGCTTCTTGTAGATGAACAATCAAACAGGCTGCACTGTGGAGTCTCCACCGATTCTTCGAACAACGTGCCGGGGTCGGCGGGTCGGCGGGCCGCCGGGCCGGCGCCCCCGGGCCGGGCGTCTGGCCGAACCGGAAACTGACGCTACATCAATTCTCTTGATCCAATGGATCATTGGCGAGAGGGGAGTTCCCGGTGGCTGGTTCACACACCCTTCGCCCGGCAGCAGCCCTGGCCGCCGCCGCGACGGCCGCCACCGTGCTCCTCGGCCCGGCACCCGCCGCGGCCGGCCGACCCCGCCCCGCCGACCCCGCGCCTTCTGCCCACCCCCACCTTCTGTCGCTCCCGTCGAACGCCGCCGAGACCGGCACCGTGGCAGCCCTGAACACCGCGGGCGAAGTCCTCGGGGGAGTGCCGCCCGAAGGCGGCTACGCACAGTGAGGCCGCTGCGGCCCGGAGGCGGGGGCCGCGACCAGGAATTGATACGTGCCCGAAGCGGGAATAGCCTGGAACCACTGAGAGTTGGCGGGTGCCCGATGCGTCGGCCCCGCTGAGCGGTACTGCGTCCAACCGGTACCGCGTCCGACCGGTACCGCGTCCATCTGCTGGGGGCGTCCCATGCACACCCACCCGGCACGGGCCTTGGCCGTCTGTTCGCCAGGGCACGGCAGACTCCACCTCTTCGTCGGCGCGCACGACGGCGCCGTACGGTACCGGGTGTTCGACGGCCGCTGGCACGCCTGGCACGCGCTGGACCGCCCCTGGCCCTCGCCCGGCGCCCCCGCGTTCACCGGCGCCCCCGCGTTCAACTGGCTGAGCGCGACGGCGGCCGAGGGCCGCCCGGTCGAGGTGTTCGCCCTCAGTGCGGCGGGCGAGCTGTTACGGCTGCGCCCCGGCGCGGGGGAGCACCCGCACTGGACCTCGCTCGGCACGCTCGCCCGGGGCGGCTCGGCGACCGGTTTCACCGTCGTGTCGAGCCGGTCCGGCGATGTCCACCTCGTCCTGGACGCGGGCGCCCACGGTTGGGAGTTCCTGCGCGGACACCCGACCAAGGGGCCAGTTGTGCTCCGCACGGGCGAGCGCGCACCCGGGCACCTGACGGCAGTGCCCGTCGCGCCCGGCCGGATCGACCTCCTTCTCGCCGACACCCGCGAACGACGTCTGCTCCGCGCACACCTGGAGAGCGACACCCCGCCGATGCGCGAGCCACCGGTGTGGGAGGAGCTCGGCCCGCTCCCCGACGGCGACGAACGCTCCTTCACCTGCCTCGCTGCGACGGAGCGTGACGTCTTCCTGGGCGGCGACCACGGCCTGCGGCACTCCGCCCTGGCACCCTGGCTCGGCTGGGAGCAGCTCGGCGGCGACCTCACCGCCCCCGACACGACCGGCCCCCGACTGGCCGCTGTCGCCTCCGGCGGCGGCCGCACCGACGTGCTCGCCGTCTGGGCCGGTGCCGCGCTGATGCACCGGCGCTTCGACCGCGGCTGGCAGGACTGGCAGCTCCTCGACCTGCCGGACGCGCCCACCGGCAGCTACCCCGTGCTCCGCGCGGACGACCTGGTCACCCTGACCGTCCGGAGCCAGGGCCTGCACGAACAGACCCGGCCCGACGGCACGGTCCAGCTGGTGGCCGACCCCGGTGGCGGCCACCTCCTGGTGGACGTCCCCCCGCAGCACCTGGCCGAGACCGTGGTGGAGTCCGGTCAGCCGCCCCAGGGCTTCCTGGCCGGCCCTTCCACCCTGTGCTTCGCCGTCGGCCCGGACCCGGTCACGCTCACCGTGGCCGGCCTGCTCGACGCGATGAACCGCCTGCCGCTGATCGTCACGACGGCCACCACCGCCGACCTGCTGGCCCGGCTCGAAGTCCCCTGGAACCTGCTGCTCACCCTGCAGCCGGACGCCCGGTGCACCCACCGCACCCTGCCCGCCACCGGCATGGCAGGCGGCACCGAGCTGTGGCACAGCCGCATCGCGGGCCCCGACGGACACCTGACGGCGCGGCCCCTCCGGTCCCTGGCCGACGGCACCGACCACGGCACCCCGCTGGACACCTGGTACGACCGGATCGTCGCGGCCGCCGCCGAGAACCCGGCCGTCCCCCTCACCGTCGACCGGCTGATCCTGAGCGCCTACGGCGCCCGGTTCTGCGCCGCCGCCCACTGGCCCCAGCTGGAGTGGGCCCAGGACGCTGCACTCGGCCGGGACTTCCACGTCAAGGTCTCCGTTCCCGGCGCCCTGTTCCCGTTCGGCCACCGGGCCGCCTACATCGAGGTCTCCGACCGCCGGTTCGACGGCACGGACCCCGCCGTGGCCGCCCTGCACCGCAAGGCCTTCCTGATCGTCACCGAGCCTGTCCGCGATGATTACGGCATCGGCGCGGGCGGCCCGCACGAACGCCGGTTCCCGTTCCAGAGCGTCGCGATCGACCCCGGGCAGACCGACGGCCTCGACGACGCCTCCTGGATCCCGGTGGGCTCCTCGGCCGCCCCGCCGAGGTGCTTCTGGCCGACCAGGGCCGGCACCCCCGTGGTGTTCACCCTCCAGGCCACGGCCGGGCAGGAGTACGTGGAGCTGGACCTGCCACTGCTGTTCGTCGAGGACGCCGCCACCGGCGCCGGCTACGGCGCGGCACTCGACGGAATCTACGGAAACGGTCCGAGCACCGGAGCCTTCGCGGGCCTCGGCCGCCCCCTCTGCGACATCGCCGCCCGCATCCCGCTCGTCATGACGTCCCCGACCCAGGCGGTGGAGGACGCCGTGCAGGAGGTGCAGTCGATGACCTTCGGCGGGATCGGGGCCGGGCTCTCCCCGAGCGGGGTCGGCTTCTATCCGCAGGTGACCCAGCTGGCCGTGGGGCTGCCGGCCGTCCGCCGGCTGCTCGGCCCGCTCCCGGCGCTCCCCGCCACGATCTCGCAGGCGCTCGTCGACACCCCCTGGGGCAGCCCGACACCCGACGCGCTGCTCGACCTCGTCACACCCCGGACGCTCGACTTCGGGGCCGCCGGGGCCCGGGTCGGCGGGCTGTCCGCCCCCAACATGACCGTGTCGCAGATCTCGCGCACGCTCGGGCCGGCCGTCAGCGACGCCTTCCAGACCGTGCCCTCGAAGCTGTTCGCCCCGGACGCCACCCTGTTCGGCGTGGTCCCGCTGAGCAGCCTCATCGACGTCGTCAGCACACCGCCGAAGCTCCTCTGGGTCGGGCAGCAGACGCCCACCCCGTCCGCGGAGCTGACCTGGCATCAGGACCTGCAGAAGTCCTTCCCGCCGTTCACGCCCGACACCGGGTGCGCGCTGGACCTCGACGTCCGGGCCCTGTCGGTCGACGGGAAGCCCGAGATGCACGCCACCGGGACGATCAGCAACTTCAAGCTGATCGTCCCCGACGTCGGCGCCCCCGCGTACGTCGCCCTCAGCTTCGCGTCCGTGACCTTCACCGCCGACCCCGGCAAGCGGCTCGACCTCTCCACCCACCTGACGAACGTCACACTCGGCGGGGATCTCGGGTTCCTCGCCACCCTGGAGCAGTGCCTCCCGCTCGGGGGGAACGGCCCGAGGATCGACACCTCGGCGACCAGCATCACGGCCTCGTACACCGTCGCCGTCCCCAGCGTCGGCCTGCTGGTGTTCAGCGTGCAGAACCTCACCGTGCAGGCCGGCGTCACACTGTCGCTGACCGACCAGCCGATCGTCATGGACTTCGCGTTCGGCACCCGGGAACGGCCGTTCCTGGTCACCGTGTCGGGCTTCGGCGGCGGCGGGTACCTGGAACTCGGCCTGAGCGCCGGCGGCACCGACAGCGGCCTGCAGCGCTTCACCGGCGGGATCGAGTTCGGCGCCGCCATCGTCATGGACTTCGTCATCGTGTCCGCGGAGGTGCACGTCTTCGGCGGCGTCGTCTTCGCCAAGAACGGCACCGACACCGAGGTCACCGGCTATCTGCGGATCGGCGGCAGCGTCTCGCTGCTGGGGCTGATCAGCGTCTCGATCGAACTGACCCTCAGCCTGACGTACGACTCCACCTCCGGCTCGCTGAGCGGTTCGGCCCGGCTCGTGATCACCGTGGACCTGACCTTCTTCTCCAAGTCCTTCACGCTGGAGTGCCACAAGTGCTTCGGCAACTGCCCGCCCCCCGCCGGGCTGCGCCGCCCCCTGAGCGGTGCCTCGACCGCCTCGGACCCGTCGGTCGAGGCCGCGCTCGGGCCGCAGGGGCAGACCTTCCCGTGGCAGACCTACTGCCAGGCGTTCGCAGGGGAGTGAGCCATGTCATCGACCGGCCCGGAGAGCCTGACCGGCCTGGAGAGCTCGACCGGCCAGGAGAGCTTGACCGGCCCGGAGAGTTCGACCGGCCTGGAGCGGCAGTTCGTCTGGACGGTGCTCCCGGCGGGCCGGCTGGCGACCGTCCCCGGCCAGTCCGCGCCGATGGCGCTGCTGTCGGTGCTGCTGACACCGCGCCTGCTCGCCCCGGACGGAGCCGCGCTCACCATCGCGGACTTCGGGATGCAGGACTGGCCGCGGCGGCTCGCCGGGGTGGGCTTCGACGTCCGGCGCGGCGGGCGGACGCTGCCGTCCGTGCGCGTCCCGTACACCGCCCTCGACGGGAGCACCGTCCAGTTCCCCCCGGACCGGCAACTCTCCGTCTGGCAGACGCTGTTCACCGCCACGATGCCGGTGGAGCCGTACCGGGCCACCAGCTACGACGGGCGGGCCACCAAGGCCTTCCCGGCCGGCCGGGCCGGTACCGACGTCAAGGGCATCTACGCCGCCACCGCCCAGGCCCACGCCGCGCACCGCGGCGCGGCGCCGGAGAGCCACCCCGGGCTGCGGGCCGCGCTGCGGGCGATCGGCGAGCAGTGGCAGCCCGGCCTGCTGGCACCCGCCGGCGCCACCCCGGCCCACGCCACCCCGACCGGTGCCACGCCGCCCCACGCCACACCGCCCCACGCCACCCCGACCGATGCGACGCCGGCGCTCGCCCAGGCGTACGCCTTCTACCGGCGCGGCGCGCCCGACACCACGCCACCGGACCGCCTGGCGGCGCCCCCGCCCGCAGACGAGTTCCACCAGGGCATCGCGCACCTGGCCGACCACCCCGTCCTGCTGCGCGCGCTCGGCCTGCTGGTCGACCTCGCCGTACCCGCCGCCGCGCTCACCCCGGTGGACCAGACGCACCCGGCGGAGCTGAGGGTGTTGCCGCTGTGGCCCCAGCCCGACCCGGATCCGTCACCGGGCTGGAGCGCAGCCGCCCAGACCGACCTGTCGCCCGCCACCGCCTACACCGTCACCGGCACCCGCTTCGTGCCCTCCTCCGTCGACGGTCCGACCTCCACCGGCTTCAGCGGCGGCCTCCTGCCGCTGACCGGCGCCGGTCTCGCGCCCTCCGCGAACCCCCGGTTCGAGCTGCTGCCCTTCGACGTGGACGGCGCCGCCCTGCGGCTGGTCAGCACGGCCCGGTCGGACGGGTCGTCGCCCCCTCCCGGGGAGTCGCCCCCCGTTCCGGTCGGGGCACTGCCCGCGCTGCACTCGACGGGCTTCGCCCTGGTCGACCGGGCGCGGGAGGAGGAGCACGGCAAGCAGCTCCAGCGGGCGCAGCAGCGCGGCACGCCGGCCGGCCTGCTCGCCTCCGCCCTGCTGGCGGACTCCCTGCTCGGCGGCTACCGGATGGACGTGTTCGACGACAGCCGCCAGACCTGGTACTCGCTGTGCCGGCGGCGGGTGCACCACACCGTCGGCGGCGTGCCGCTGCTGCCCGACGGCCTGCTGGAGGAGGGCTACCTGCGGCCCGGCCCGGTCGTCACCGGCTTCGGCGACGCCGACGCGCTGTACCTGCACGAGATCGTGGCGCGCTGGGACGGCTGGAGCCAGGTGGCCCAGCGGCCCGAGCGGGTCACCGCCACCGGGGACACCCTGCCGGTACCGGTCACGTCGGGCCTCGACACGGTGGTGGAGTGCGACACCGGCTCGCTGCCACGGCTGCGGTTCGGCCGCAAGTACCGGATCCGGGTCAGGATCGCCGACCTCGCCGGCGGCGGGCTGCGCGTCGAAGAGGTCGGCGCCGCCGACGCCCAGTCGGACCTCGTCCCCTACTGGCGCTTCGAGCCGCTGCCGCCGCCGGAGCTGGTGCCGACCCGGGAGTGGGACGACGGCGACGGCCACGACCGGATGGTCATCCGCAGCGACCGCGGCACCTCGGCGGACGACTACGCGACCCTCCACGGCTACCGTGCCCACGACCTGCGGCACCTGCTGCCGCCGAAGTGCTCGCTGGCCCTGGCGCTGCAGTACGACGGCGCCTTCGACACCGCGCTGGGCCCCGCGGCGCCCGGCACCGAGGTGAGCCGGCTCTTCGCGGTCGCCGAACGGGCCGACCGCGAGCTCACCGACGTCCAGGGCGCGCGTACCGTCCCCGCCAGGCCGCCCTCGCCGTCCTCGTACGTCGTCCTGCCCGAGACCGACGCGGCCCTGCCCTGGCTGGCCGACCCGAGCGGCGTGTGCGCCGCCCTGAACGCCCGGCCCCGGCCCATCGACCCCGGCAACGGGCGGCCCGGTCAGATCGACCCGCCCGACGACGCCGTGATCGCCATCTGGCAAGGCACCTGGCCCGACCTGCAGACCGCGTCCGTACGGCTGGAGGCGGCCGCGAGCGGCTGCACGGTGAGCCGGGCGGACCCACGCCACGTCACGGTCGCGCTCGGCCCGGCCGAGCAGGTGACCTTCGACATCCCGTCCTGCCTCACGTTCGACGACGTCGCGCTGTTCGGCATCGCGCTCTGGCAGGGCGTCGACCCGAACGTGCCGCACCTGCCGGCCTTCCAGGACATCGTCGCCGGCCGGAACCGCCTGATCACCCCACCGCGCACGGTCACCCTGGTGCACGCGGTGCAACACCCCCTCACCGACCCGAGCGGGCAGCTGACGCCCAGGCGGGGGCCCGGCGACCGCGACACCGTCCTCGGGACGGACGCCTTCGCGATCGACATCCCGAGCACCGGACGGATCGACCTGAACGCCGACTGGACCGACCAGGACGACAGCCCGCCGGCCGCACCGACCACCACCCGGCGGATGGCGCACGTCGGCTCGTACGAGGTCCAGCACCTGCCCCTGCTGGAGGCGCTCCCGGAGATCCGCCAGGAGTTCGGCGACACCCGCCACCACCACGTGAGCTACGCCGTGACGGCGGTGTCCCGCTTCGAGGACTGCTTCGCGCGCATCCTCGCCACCGACCCCGGTGCCTGCACCGCCGCCGGGCAACTCGGCGACATCGACGTGCCGAGCACCGTGCGCCCACCCGCCCCCCAACTGCTCGACTGCGTCCCGTCGTTCGGCTGGACCCGCACCACCGACGGGCAGCGGTCGCTCACCCGGCTGCGCCAGGGCGGCGGCCTGCGGGTCCTCCTCCAACGGCCCTGGTACGTCTCGGGCGACGACGAGGCCCTGGCCGTACTCACCTTCCCGCCCGGGCCGGTCCCCGCCGAAGCCCTGCGGTACGTCGCGGTCGCCGGACGCGACCCGATCCGGGACACCGGGGCACCACCCGCCGTCCTCACCGGAGCCCAGGTCAACGCGGCACAGCGGGCCCAGGTGACCCTCCCCGAGCTGCACCGCCTGCTGGACGCCGCCCTCTACCCGGTCGAGTTCGACGCCGAGGGCGACCGCTGGTTCGCCGACCTCGACCTGACGCCGGTCGTCTCCGCCTCCTACTTCCCGTTCGTCCGGCTCGCCCTGGCCCGCTACCAGCGGTACACCATCCCGGGTGTCCCCGACGTGTCACAGGTGGTGCTGACCGAGCCCGTCCAACTCGCGCCGCAGCGGCGCCTCACGGTCACCCGCAGCGCGGGGCAGGCGGGCGTCGTCCTGGAGGGCCTCGGGCCGGGCGGCGCCGGGAACACCGTCCGGACCGAACTCCAGGTCCAGGACCCGGGGGTGACGGCGCCGGACGGCGTCACCGGCTGGTCCACCGTCCTGACGGCCTCCGCCGTCCTCGGGCAGACCATCACGATCAGCGTTCCGGACACCGGGCAGCGGGCCCAGCGCCTGGTCGTCCGGGAGTTCGAGACCCGGCCCGTTCCCGCCGGCGCCGACACCACCGGTCGACCCGTGTTCGTCGACGTCGTAGCCCTCGGAACGTGGTGACGGACGTCACCGCGGCTCCACGACCGAAGAAGCGATCATGGCAGACATCTTTCCCGACACCGGCCAGCTCCGGCTCGCGGACCAGGCCACCAGCGGCCTCCTGCCCCTCGTCGTGGACAAGGTGGCGACGTCCTGGTCCGTCCTGGTGGTGGCCCTCGGCCCGAACTGCGCACCCCTGGGCGCGAGGCCACCGGACATCGAGCTGCGGGCGGGCTCCGGAGCGCTCACCACCGTCGCGCAGGCACCCGCCACGTCGTCGATCGTCGACGGGACCGGGAGCGCGGTCGGCACCGCGTCGTGGACCAGGGACGCCAACGACGTCTTCACGGTGCAGATCGACATCTCCAATCCGGGGGAACGCCCCTGGGGCCTGCGGATCACGAACACCGACCCGCAGGAACTCGGCTTCGTCTGGTCCACGGGGAAGACCCCGGCGAAGGCCCAGCAGCCGCGGATCATCCTGGACCGCACCCCCCTGCGGATGACGGTGGCCTTGGGCGAGACCGTCCCGGACATCACGATCCCGATCTCCAACATCGGCACCGGACCGCTGCACGTGAACGGTCCGGGCGACCAGCCCATGGGTGCGGGCTACGTGCTGAAGAACTTCCCGGCCAGCCTCCCGCCCAACGCCTGCGACCACCTCCAGATCGGGATCAGCCCCGTATCCGAACCGATCGTCACCAGCCTGCAGACCGCCGACTTCGTCCTGCCCTGCAACGATCCGGTGGCCCAGGAGGTCACCCTGCAGCTGTCACGCGACGAGAAGGGCAAGGACGTCAAGGACGTCAAGGACGTCGCCAAGGAGAACAAGGACGACAAGGACGACAAGGAGCGGAAGGAAGCCAAGGAGGACAAGGAGGACAAGGACGCATTCAAAGAACACCCCGCCGAGGGCATGCACCCGGCATCCGAAGTCAACCACCCACCCGAGCACTTCATCCCCCCGGCGCAGCGCCCCGACCTCGCGGACAGCGCCCTGCGGGACGAACCCCCCGAGCCGGGACGGACCGAGAGGTAGGCGCCGCATGTGGCTGGTGCTCTGCGATCCGGCGGACCGGGCCGCCGTGTGGGCGTACGAGGGGCTGCGCGAGCGCGGGCTGGAACCCCTGGAACTGCTCTCCCCGCAGACCCTGCTCAGCTCCACCAGGTCGGTGCACCGCGTCGACCGCCTCGGCGCGAGCTTCGAGATCACCCTGCCCGACGGGCGCGTCCTGGACAGCCGTGACGTCGACGGCGTGCTCAACCGGGTGGCCTCCGCCCCCTTCGGGTACCTGCCGTTCACCACCCACACCGACGCCGCCTACGCCGCCCAGGAGCTGGGCGCACTCCTGCTCAGCCTGCTCACCTGCCTGGCCCCGGTCTCGGTCAACAGGCCCGCCGGGTACGGACTGTGCGGCGCCTGGCGCTCGACCGCCGAGTGGACCGCACTCGCGATCAGAGCGGGGCTCCCCGCCCGGCCGGCCCGGATCTCCAGCAGCCCCGACGGCGAACCGCGAGCGGCCCCGATCGGGCGCGGCGACGTCCTGGTGCTCGGCGAGCACGTCTTCGGCGCACCCCCGGCCGAGGACGAGGAGCCGTACGTCCGGCTCGCCCGGCTCGCCGAGGTCGACCTGCTCGGGATCGACCTGCTCGGGGCCGACGTGGCCGGGGCCGACCTGCCCGGGGCCGACCTGCTTGGAGCCGGCCACCGCCGCGACGACGGTCGGTCGGCGGTCTTCGCGGGAGCTAGCCCCCTGCCCGACCTCCGCCCAGCCGGCGCCGCCTTCCTCGACCGCCTGTACGAACACCTCACCGGGCTCCCCCGGGGTGCGCCGTGATCGTCGTCTGCGGCATCGCCAGCGAGTCGCCGCTCGCCCGGGTCAGGGCCGAACTCGACAGCCTCGGCCTGCCGTACGCCATGCTCCACCAACGGCGCTTCGAGGAGCTGCCGTTCGAGGTGGAGGCCACCGGCACCGCCGTCCGGGGGCGCATCCCGTACGACGGCGGATCCATCGACTGCGCCACCGTCACCGGCATCTACCTCCGGCTGATGGAATGGCGCAGACTCCCCGAAGTCCGCGAGGCGGGCGAGGACACGGTACGCAGGTGCCGGTCCTGGCACACGGCCCTGAGCACCTGGGCGGAACTCGCCCCCGGCTGCGTGATGAACCGGGAGAGCGCGATGGCGTCCAACACGTCGAAGCCCCACCAGGCCCAGCTGATCCAGCAGTCCGGATTCCGGGCTCCGGAGACCCTGGTGACCAACGACCCGGACCTCGTCCACGAGTTCCACGCGCGGCACGGCGAACTGGTCTACAAGTCGATCAGCGGGGTCCGCTCGATCGTCCGGACGCTCGACCGGGAGGCCCTCGACCGGCTGCCGCTCATCCGCTACTGCCCGGTGCAGTTCCAGCGCTACGTCACCGGCACCAACGTCCGGGTGCACACGGTCGCCGGCGAGGTGTTCGCCACCCGGATCGAGACCGACCGGGTCGACTACCGCTACGCCCGGAGCGACGGCGGCCGGGCCGAACTCTCGCCCTGGCAGCCCCCCGACGACCTCGCCGAGCGCTGCCTGCACCTGGCGGCACGACTGGGGCTCGCACTCGCCGGCATCGACCTGATGCTGGCCGACGACGGCGAGGTCTACTGCTTCGAGGTCAACCCCTGCCCGGCCTTCAACTACTACGAGGCCAACACCGGCCAGCCGATCGCCCACGCCATCGCGCTCGCGCTCGCGCGGCACTGAGGAGAAGGAGACTCCGATGGCCCAGCTCGTCCTCACCGGCCAGATCCACGGCCAGACCACCACCCAGTGCAACTTCACCATCGCCGTGAACGGCGGTGACCAGGTCGGGCCGGACAGCGTGGTCCTGGACCAGTCGATCTTCAACATCCCGGACACCGACGCGTCGATCGACATCCAGGCGGCCGCCCTCGACCAGACCAAGTACGGCACGCCCACCGCCCACCTCGACATCGACTCCTCCGGCACCGTCCAGGCCACCTTCCCGCCCGACGGCAACTGGCCGCCACCCGCCGTCACGTCCTCCGACTCCGGCCAGACGATCCAGCTGACGGTCCACTTCTCGCCGCTGCGCGACGTCACCGAACAGGCACGCGTCAGCCTGGCCCAGACCGGCAGCGACTACCCGGGCAGCCCGCCCGCCCCACCACCCGGCGACATGAGCTTCCGCACCCCCGGCGTGGCGCTGCCGCCGGGGGCCTACTCCCCGCCCCCGGGCGTAACGGACAGCACCTTCATCGCCTCGCCGTCGATCACCGGCGGCGCGATCCAGGTCGAGACCCGCAGCGTGACCCCCGGCGGCGAGGCCGTCGTCCTCCGACTCCCCGGCATCGATGCACCGCAACTCGTCGCCGTCTACTGGCCCTCCGGCGTGTCCAGGGACCCAGGCGGACCGCCCGCGCCCTTCCTCGTCTACTTCCACCCGGGCATGGCCCAGAACTCCCCGGCCTTCTACAACGAACCCCGGGACCGCCACGACCCGACCACCGGCAGCACCTACCCCTTCGGCTGGGACTACCAGTTCTTCGGCCTGCTCAACTACCTCCAGTACATCGGCGACCCGTTCCTCACCAACCCCTTCGCCAAGGGCCTCCCGCTCCAGATCGACGGCGCCGCCCGGAACGTCGTGCTCGTGCTCCCGCTGATGCGGGTCGCCGGCAACCCCTGCGACGAGATCTCGTCGTTCGCGGACGCCACCGTCCTCCAGGAGTACCTTCCGGAGATCCAGGCCCTCATGTTCCGGCGCAGCGGCAACTTCCAGTTCGGACCGATCGGCCGCCTCGGCATGGCCTCCTTCAGCAGCGGCCACGCGGCCCTCACCTGCTTCCTCGGCAACACCGCCAACCAGGCCCACCCGCTCTACCTGGACACCCTCCAGGAGGTCTACCTGTTCGACCCGCACGCCGACCTGGTCTCCGAGACCCTCGCCCCGCTGACCCAGGTCACCGCCTGGGCCGGGCGCGGCACCTCCGGCACCAAGACCGCCCGCCTCTACACCCAGAACGACCCCGCCCAACTCTCCCCGCTGCTCACCCAACTCGGCGTCACCGCCCCCGGCCCCGCCCCCTTCGACGCCGCCACCCCGGACGACCGCAACTCCCTCACCTCCCTCCCCCTCGCGGCCTGGAACACCCTCGCCACCCAGCAGGGCAGCGCCGTCCCGTACGCCAACACGGGCCAGGTGCACCAGGTGCTGCCGGCCCTCATGCTCACCGACGCCCTGCGCCGCAGCCGGTTCTGACCCGCCCCCGCTCCCTGAGTCCTACGCCGGCACACTCCTCGACCACCTCGTCGAGCGCGACCGGATAAACCTGTCCGGCCGCCCGCCTGTCCGCCTGCCCGCCGGCTCCGGGTCGTCACAAGGAGCACGGGCCGCTGATCGGCGCGGCATGGTCGGGGCGAAGACGGGCGGCGAGGGCGGCCATGTCGGTGGTGAAGCGGCCTGCGAGGTCGACGCCAGTCTCCTGGGCGATGACCATGAGCGAGAACAGGCAGTCGGACAGCTCGTGGCCGATCGCCCCGGCACTCGCGGCCACGTCGGCGCGGTGGCCCTGGTGGGCCATGACCAGCTTCGCGAGGTCGCCGACGTCGCCGGTGAAACCGAGGACGAAGTCCGACAGGCCCCAGGTGCGGCCCAGCTTGCGCCGGTTGATCTCGTCGTAGAGGTCGCGTACTTCGCCTGCGGCGGCGCACATCTCGTCCCAGGTGGGCATCGGCTGCTCCGTTTCGGGTGCGTGGTCAGGCGGGATCGGCGGCGGGTGCGGTCCTGTCCCGCTGGTCGGGGATCTCGGTGGCGTACTGGCGGGCCTGGAGGAGGTAGGAGGAGCGGTAGCCGCTGTTCGGGTCGGCCATCAGCTGCGCGTGGGTGCCCTGTTCGGTGAGCCGGCCCTCGCGCAGGACGTAGATGAGATCGGCGCCGGCGGTGGCGGCGAGGCGGTGGGTGATCAGGATGACGGTCAGGCCCTGGTCGGCGAGTTCGCGGATGCGGGTGAACGCGGCGATCTCGGACTTCGCGTCGAGGGCGGAGGTGGGCTCGTCGGCGATCACGAGGTGGGTGGGGCGTCCGCCGGGCCCGGTGGTGGTGGCCCGGTGGTGGGTGCGGGCCATGCCGACGCGCTGCCACTGGCCGCCGGACAGCTGGACGCCGCCCTTGAAGCCGCGGGCGGCGAGGGTGTCCCAGCCGTTGTCCTGGGCGTCGATGATCGGGTGCAGGTCGGCGTAGTCGGCCGCGCGCTTGAGCAGGGCCGGGTCGTCGCCGTGTTCGGGTCGGCCGATCAGGACGTTGGCCCGCAGGGTGAGCGGCCACTGCTGGAAGCCCTGTTCGAGGACGGCGGAGGAGGCGAACAGCTGGTCCCGGTCGGCGGTCGCGGCATCGACGCCGTCCCACAGCATCCGGCCGGCATCGGGCAGGTAGAGGCCGGTGAGGATCTTGACGAGCGTCGACTTGCCGGAGCCGTTGTCGCCGACCAGGGCGACGACCTGCCCGCGCGGGATCCGCAGCGTGATGTCGGACAGGGCCGGGCTCGTGCGGCCGGGGTAGGTGAAGGTCACCCCCTCCAGGGTGATGGCCGCGGGGCGGTGCGGGAGGTCGGTGCCGCCGGCGGGGATGGCGCGCCGGTCGGCCTCGCGCTGGAGGCGGTCGAGGTCGGTGACGAACAGGGCCTCCTCGTACAGGTTGTTGACGGTGCCGACGAGGGAGGTGATGTCGGCGGCGCCGGTGCGGATGCCGACGACGGCGGTGCCCGCGACGGCGAGCGCCATCTGCCCGTCGTGGACGAGCCAGCCCAGGACGGCGAAGGTCGCGGCGGCGGCCAGCCCGGAGAGGACGGAGGCGAGCAGGGAGGTGGTCGCGGTGGCGCGGGCGAGGCGGTTCTGCTCCTGCTCGGACGCCTCGGCCATCGCGATGTAGTGGCCCAGGATGAACGGGCCGATGGCGTGGACGCGGACCTCGGGCGCGGAGTGCGGCTGGGTGAGCAGCTGGGCGAGCAGACTGGCGGCCCGGTGGTGCTGGAGCCAGGCCATCACGGAGCCGTAGCGGCGCCGGGCGGAGCGGACCGCGCCCCACCCCTTCGGCGCGGCGATGAGCACCAGCATGGGCAGCAGCACCGGGTCGAGGGTGAGCAGGACGCCGCCGGCGGCCACCATGCCGAGCAGGGCGGTGAGGACGGCGATGCTCTGGCCGATCAGGCGCCGCACGGCCGCCGTGCCGTACCTGGCGGATTCCAGCAGTCTGCTGAACTCGGGGTCCTCCACCGCGGCCAGCTCCACGCGGGCCGCGCGGCGCAGGTAGGCGACGGTCGCGGCCCGCTCGGTCTTGGGCTCCAGCCGGCCTCCCGCCCAGGAGGAGACCACGCCCAGGACCGCGGACAGCGCGGAGGCGCCGCCGATGGCGAGGGCGGCCGGCAGGGCCGCGCGCAGCAGTTGGTCGGTGCTGCCGGAGGCGAACAGGGAGGCGAGGGCGCGGTTGGTGGCGAGCAGGCCGAAGGCGGCGGCCAGCGCCCGTCCGGTTTCGGCGACGGCGATGGACACCAGGGCCACCCGGTCGGCCTGCCAGGCCAGGCGCAGGGCGGTGCGGAGCATGCCGGGGAGCAGCCGTCCGCCGAACAGGAACTGCTCACTGTCGGAGACGTGGTCGGTCGGCGCGGGTTCGGACGGCGGCGGTTCGAACGGCGCGGGTTCGGTCGGCGCGGGTTCAGACAGACGGGACTTCAAGCGCTCTCCTCCACAGTGCGGTTGAGGCGGGGCAGGGGCGTCATCCGGGTTCGCCCGGCCGGCGGGGTTCGGAGACGAGGTACTCGGCGACGCCGGTGCGGCGGGCGGTGAGCGAGGCGCGGAGCGTGCGCAGTCGGCGCGGGGTGACGATGCGCCCCCACTCCTCGACGGTGCGGACGGCGTGACCGCTGTGCTCGGCGGGGTCGGGGGTGATGCGTTCGAGCTCCTTGTCGGTGAGCCGGCCGCCGTCGAAGGTCACGCCGATCTTCCAGGGCCACGGCGGCTCCGGCGGGGTGAAGGAGAGCATCAGGAGGCGGGGGGCGTCGTCGAGGGCGGCGGGGACGAAGCCGATCTCCTC
This sequence comes from Kitasatospora sp. NPDC059812, assembly GCF_042732075.1. Taxonomy (NCBI): domain Bacteria; kingdom Bacillati; phylum Actinomycetota; class Actinomycetes; order Kitasatosporales; family Streptomycetaceae; genus Kitasatospora; species Kitasatospora sp. NPDC059812. The sequence continues at coordinate 143,221 of NZ_JBHWIO010000003.1, read as the reverse complement.
GGCGGTCTCGCGCAGCGCGCACGTCCACGGGTCCTCGCCGTCGTCGAGGAGGCCGCCGGGGTACTGGTATTCGCCCGGGTGGTGGACGGAGGTGAGCAGCAGCGGCCGGTCGTGGCGGTCGGTCAGGAAGACGCCGGCATAGGAGATGCCGTGCGGCAGGGTGGGGACGAACCGCTCGGGCGGGACGAAGACCATGGTCAGGCTCCTCGCTGGTCGTGACGGCAGGGGTGGCCGAGCCGGGTGCGCAGGTCGGCGGCGAGGCGTTCGGCCCGGCCGGGGTCGTCGGGCAGGATGCCCGAGCCCTCGGCCATCAGCGCGTGGAACTGCTGCTGCTCGTACGGGATGCCGGGCGGTAGGGCGGCGATGTGCCAGTGGACGTGGGCGTTGCCCTGCATGCTGCCCAGGCTCAGCACGTAGAGGCGCTCGGTGGGGACGGTCGCGGCGAGCGCGGTCGCCACCCGGTGCACGACCAACTGCAGGGCGAGGTACTGGTCCTCGGTGAAGTCGCTGATGGTGTCCTCGACGTGGGTGCGCGGGGCGACCAGAAGCTTGCCGGGCAGGGTGGGGTAGCGGTCGAGGAAGGCGACGTGCACGCCGTCGTCCAGGACGATCCGGTGTTCGTACCCGGGCTCACCGGCGAGCATCGAGCAGATGAAGCAGGGGCCGTTGCGGGCCCGCTCGTTGTAGGCGTCGAGGTCGAAGGCGGTCACCGCGTCCAGCCTTCTGCACCGGGGCGCAGCGCCATGTAGCCGTCGACGGGGTCGAATCCGAGGGTGCGGTAGAGCGGGGCTCCGGTTTCGGTGGCGCGCAGCTCGATCGATCCGCAGCCGATGTGCCGGAGTGCCTGGACCAGGGCGGTGGTGGAGGCGCCGGGGGGGCCCCCCCCGCCGGGGCCGGGGAGGATAACCCGCCCCCGGCCCCCCCCGGCGGCGACGGCTCGGCCGCCGGGCCGGCCAGGGCCGCCAGCCGGCGCAGGCTGGCCCGGCGCTGGAGCGCGCCGAGGCCGACGGTCGCCGCGCCGAGGGCCAGCCAGCCGGCCGGACCGGCCGTCATCACCACGCCGGTGAGCAGCAGCGGGCCCACCGACTTCTGCACCGACTGGGCCATCCCGGCCACCCCCAGGTAGGAGGCCTGGGCCCCCGGGGGCGCCAGGACGACCGCCAGCTCCCAGGAGCTCACCGAGCGCATCAGCTCCGCCAGCGTGACGAGCATCGCCGCGGCCAGCAGCGCGAGCGAGGCCGTCCACGGCCCGCCGCCGGTGGCGAGCGCGGTCAGCAGGCAGCAGCCGAGCAGCGTCAGGCCGTACCAGCCCACCGCCGCGGCCGCCCCGTGCGGGCCCTGCGCCCGCGCCGAGACGCGCAGTTGCAGGAGCACCACGAGCACCGTGTTGAGGATCAGGAAGACCGGGACGACGGCGTGCGGCGCGCCGGTGTGGTGGACGAGCCAGAGCGGCAGGCCGACGTTGAGGATCGAGTCGTCCAGGTTCAGCGGCATGTCCAGCGCAACGAACAGCAGGTAGCCCCGGTCGCGCCAGGGGCTAGGGCGTGTCTTCAGGGCGGCGGCGGGCTCTTCTCCGGAGGCCGCGGCGACCAGGCCGCGCCCGGCCGGCTCCCGGGTGCGCCAGACCAGGACGGCGGCGAAGGCGAAGGAGAGTGCGTTGGCCACGATCAGCGCGCGGTAGGCGTTCGTGGTGCCCATCGCCAGGCCGATCGCCGCGATGCCCGCGCCGAGCGCGTACCCGGCGTTGGCCACGCTGCGGAACAGCGCCTGGTACGTGCCGCGCCGCTCGCCCGCGATCCGGGTGGCGAACAGCATCTCCAGGGTCTTGGCCGCCCGTTCGGCCAGGCAGGTCAGGGCGACGGCGGGGAGCAGCGTGGCGAAGTCGTCGACGACCAGCAGCAGGCCCATCGTCCCGATCCGCAGCAGGTGGCACCCGATCAGCAGCCACCGCACCGGCAGCCGTTCGGCCGCCCGCCCGGCGAGCGGGGACCCGGCGATCCCCGCCGCCGCGCCCACGCCCAGCAGCACGCCGAGCTGCCGGGCGTCCATCCCGCACACGTAGGTGAAGTACAGCACCGAGGCCGCCGCCCACACCCCGCTCCCGGTCCGGTCGACGCACTGTGCCAGCAGCATGATCCGCGCGTCGCGCCCGCCCGGCGGCTTCCGCAGTTGCGCCATCAGTCCGTTCCCCCGCATGGCAGGCCCCCGTTGCATGATCGACATCAATCTCGACATCAAGATACTTCACGTCGAGATAGATGCGGAAGCCCCGGCCGCACACCCGCCGGGCCCCGAACCTCGGACCTCGACGGCGGGCGGGCGGTGCGCCACACTCTCCCCAGCAGCATCCGCGCTCCCAACGCACCGGCACGACGTCACGATCCACCGCCACATCGGAGAGCCACACGGTGACCACTCGTCAACTGCTGGAGATCGCCTTCTCGTCCGGCCGGGCCGGGTCCGGCCCTGCCACCTGGGGCCAACAGGCCATCTGGGACGTCCTGAGCCGGCTCACCCCGGCCGACGTGCCGCGCTACAACATCGCCGCGGCGGCGCCGCTCGACCCCGGGCTGCCGCTGCCCGCCCTGCTCGCCGGCCTGGAGGGGCTGCTCCACCTGCACGACTCGCTGCACACCCGCCTGGTGCCGGGCGAGGCCGGCCGGTTACACCAAGTGGTCGACGCCGAGGGCCGGTTGGAGGTGGAGGTACGGCACTGCGCGGAGCCGGCCGATCCGGCCGAGGCGGGCGCGCGGCTGCACGAGGAGCTGGCGGCACTGCCGTTCGACACCGCCACCCAGTGGCCGATCCGGGTCGGCGTGGTGGAGGCGGGCGGGTCGGCCCGGTACGTGAGCCTGGTGCTCTCGCACACCGCGGTGGACGGCACGGGGATGAACCGCCTGGTGGCCGACCTGACCGCGCTCTGCCAGGGCACCTCGCCGGACGAACTGGCCAAGATCCGCGAGCCCGCCCAACAGCCGCTGGAGGAGGCGGAGTTCCAGGCCTCCGAGCGCGGTCGGCGGCGGGACGAGGGCGCCCGCAAACAGTTCCTGCGCAAGCTCCGGCTGGCCCCGGCCCGGCTGTTCCCCCCGCCCGGCGAGCCGGCCACGCCGGGCGCCAGGTTCCCGAACGCCGTCCTGCGCTCGCCCGCGCTGCCCCGCGCGGTGGACCAGGTGGCGGCCGCCCACCGGGTGACGTCCTCCTCGGTGCTGCTGGCGGCGACGGCGGCGATGACGGCCCGACTGTCGGGCTCGACGGAGGCGGTGCTGAACGTCGTGGTGAACAACCGCTTCCTGCCCGAACTGACCAACGCGGTGAGCGTGGTCGCGGGCGACGGGCTGTTCCACCTCCCGGACGCCACCGCCGAGTTCAGGGACGTCGTCCGGCGCACGAACGCCGCCGCGATCGGCGCCTACCGCCACGCCTACTACGACAAGCTCCGGCTGCAGGCCGAGATCGGGCGGCTCGCCGCCGAGGGCGTCCCGCTCGCGGACCGGTCCTGCATCTTCAACGACACCCGCGAGCTGGTCACCGCCTCCCCCGACACCGGGACGGGCGAGGAGACCACCCTGACCTGGCCGGTGGAGTTCGAGCCCCGCCCCGGCCTGACCTACGCCCTGGACGCACTGCAGTCCCCGGGCGCACTGAGCCTGACCATGACGGCCGACCCCGCGGTGCTCCCGCGTCCGGCGATGGAGCGCTTCCTGTACGGGATCGAGGAGTTGATCCTCACCGAGGCCCGCACCCTCGAAGCAACCTAGCCGTGCCCCGAGACCGGAGGGCACCGTGCACCACGCGGCGCCCTCCGGCGCCTCCCCGCCACCCGCCGCTCCCCCCGGGCCCGTTGGCCCCGCCGCTACGCTGAGCCCATGCGGATCCTCCTCCTCGGCGGCACCTCCTTCGTCGGCCGCGCGATCGCCGACGACGCCCTGCGCGGCGGCGCCGAGGTCGCCCTGTTCACCCGCGGCCGGACCAACCCCGGCCTCTTCCCCGCCGCCGCCCACCTGATCGGCGACCGCGACACCGGCGACTACACCGCCCTGCGCGGCGGCCGCTGGGACGCGGTGGTGGACGTCAGCGGCTACCGCCCCCGCCAGGTCGGCCAGGCCATGGACGCGCTCGGCGACCGGGTCGGCCGCTACCTGTTCATCTCCAGCCACGCGGTGTACGAGCGCGCCGGCCTCGCCCCCGGCTCGGACGAGTCCGCCCCGCGCCGCGCACCCTGCTCGACGCCGAGCAGCTCACCGAGGAGACGTACGGCCGGCTCAAGGTCGCCTGCGAGGACGACGTCACCGCCCGCTACGGAGACCGGGCGACGATCGTGCGCCCCGGAAAGGTGGCCGGCCCCCACGACGAGCAGCGCGGGCTCACCTACTGGGCGCGCCGGGCCGCCCGAGGCGGGCGGATCGCGCTGCCGGGGCGGCCGGAGCAGCCCGTCCAGGTGGTCGACGTGCGCGACCTGGCCCGGCTGGTGGTCCGGCTGCTCCAGGACGGCCGGGCGGGCGCCTTCCACGCCGTCGGCCCGGCCGAACCGACCACGCTGGGTGGGCTGATCGCCACCTGCGCCGAGGTCGCGGGCGCCGAGGTGGAGGTCGTCCCGGTGCCGCCGGAGAGCGCGCCGCCACCGTTCTTCCCGCTGGTCCGGGCCGCGCCGCTCTGGGCCGGACAGCAGCGCAGCGCCGCCCGGGCCAGGGCGGCCGGGCTGCCGGCGACCCCGCTCGCGGTCACCGCCGCCGACGTGCTCGCCTGGGACCGCGAGCGCGGCGAACCGCCCCTCGGCCACGGCTTCACGCCCGAGCAGGAGGCCCGGGTGCTGGCCGAAGCGACGGGGCCGAGGCCCTGAACGACCGCCAACCCTGCACAGCACGACCGGTCAGGACGGACTGCCGGACGGCCACCCCGTCCTGACCGGTTGTCAGTGTCACGCGCTATGGTCGGCCCCGAACGATCCCACCAGCACCTGCACAGCACCGCCAGGGGGCACCATGACCGCGCACCGCACCACCGCGCACAGCGCCGGCCCGCGCACCACCCCACTCGACGCACCGCTCGACACCCCGCTCGCCGCGTCGCTCAGCACCGCCGATCTCGTCGACGGCTGGCGGCGGGTGGGCGTCCGCGAGGGCATGGCGATGATCGTGCACTCCTCGCTCTCCAGCCTCGGCCGGGTCGACGGCGGCGCCGCGGCCGTGGTGGCCAGCCTGCGCGAGGCGGTCGGGCCCGGCGGCACGGTCGCGGTGCCCACCTTCACCACCGCCGTCGTCCGGGACCCGGCACCGGAGCACGCTGGCCTGCCGAGCCCCGAGGTCGCCGAACGGCGCGCCGCCGTCCCGCTGTTCCACCCCGGTCTCCCCTCCCCGATGGGCGCCGTACCGGAGGCGCTGCGCGCGCTGTCGGAGAGCCTGCGCAGCACGCATCCGCAGGCCTCGGTCGCCGCGGTCGGGGCGCACGCCCGCGAGGTCACCGCCCGCCGCTCGCTGGGCTTCGCGGTCGGCCGCGAGTCGCCCTTCGGCGCACTGCACGACCTCGGCGGGTACGTGCTGCTGATCGGTGTCGGGCACAACCGCAACACCTTCCTGCACTACGCCGAGACCTTCGCGCCCAACCGCCGCCTCAAGCTCCGGCGTTTCCCGATGGCGATCCAGGGCGAGCGGGTCTGGATCGAGGCGCCCGACGTGGGCGACGACAACGACACCCACTTCCCGGTCGTGGGAAAGGAGTTCGAGGAGCGGGCGGGCATCCGCGAGGTGCTGGTCGGCAACGCGCCCTGCCGGCTGATCCCGGTCCGGGAGCTCATACCCTTCGCGGGGGGGCGCCCCCCCCCCCCCCGGGGGGCGGGGGGGCCCCCCCCCCCCCCGGCGGGGGGGGGGGGGAGAGAGAAAACCACCGCCCCACAC
>NZ_JBHWIO010000003.1:28395-137317 GCF_042732075.1 Kitasatospora sp. NPDC059812 | reverse complement strand
CGCGGTGTGGTCGGGGGTCTCGCTCCTAAACCCGCGCCCCCGCCGGGACACCGCCGGGGGGGGGGGGGCCCCCCGGGCCCCGGAGCGGCGTAGCCCGATCGACCGCCCGCTTCCTCAAGCGGCCGACCGGACCACGCCCGTCACCAGATCACCAGGTCACCGGGTCACATCCGGGGGCTCAACGAGCCCAGACCTCAATGCTCCTCGTCGTGCAGCGAGTTGGTCTCCTGGATCTTCTTCCAGGACTTCGGCTCCGCCGGCAGCTGCCCGTCGGCCTGTCCCGCGCCCGCACCCGGCGCGAGCGAGGCCGCCGCTGCGGCCGGCGCCGGCCCGACGGCCGGCTTCGAGGCCGTGAACAGCCAGGTGGCGAAGAGGTCCCCGAGTTTCTTCCCGGAGACCTTCTCGGCGTACGCCTGGAACTCCGGGACGGAGGCGTTGCCGTAGCGGCGCTCGGTGGGCCAGCCCTTCAGGATCTGGAAGAACTTGTCGTCCCCGACGGCGTTGCGCAGCGCCTGGATGGCCACCGCGCCCCGGTCGTAGACGGCGTTCGCGAACTGGTTGGCGGCTCCCGGGTCGCCCGGCTTGACGGTCCAGAAGGGGTCGTCGGCCGGGTGCGAGGCATAGACGTAGTCGGCGATTTCCTGCGCCGTGCCCTCGTCCTCGTGCTCGGACCAGAGGAACTGCGAGTACCGGGCGAAGCCCTCGTTCAGCCAGATGTCGCTCCAGTGCGAGACCGAGACGCTGTCGCCGTACCACTGGTGGGCCAGCTCGTGCACGACGACGGAGGTGTTGGAGCCGCGCGCGAACTGCCGGGGGCTGTAGAAGACCCGGGTCTGGGTCTCCAGCGCGAAGCCGGTCTTGACGTTGGGCACGTAGCCGCCGACCGAGCTGAACGGGTAGTCGCCGAAGTAGCCGCTCAGCCAGTCGACGATCTCGCCGGTGCGCTCGACGCTGGCCTTGGCCGCGTCGGTGTTCTCGCCGAGGTCCTTGCTGTACGCGTTGTAGACGGGCAGCCCGCTCGGTGTGCTGTCGGTCGTGACGTCGAACTTGCCGACCGCGAGGGTGGCCAGGTAGGTCGCCTGCGGCTTGTTCTCGCGCCAGCTGTAGCGGGTCCAGCCGGCCTGCGAGACGGCGCCGGCCAGGATGCCGTTGCTGATCACCTGGTTGCCGTCCGGCACCTGGACCGAGACGTCGAAGGTGGCCTTGTCGCTCGGGTGGTCGTTGCTCGGGAACCACCACCACGCCGACTCGGGCTCACCGGCGGCCACCGCGCCGTCCGGCGTGCGCAGCCAGGCGGTGAAGCCGTACTTCTTCACGGTGGACGGGACGCCCTTGTAGCGGACCACCACGGTGGCCTGGCTGCCCTTGGCGAGCGGCCGTGCGGGCGTGACCTCCAGCTCCTGCTCCCCGCTGGTGGCGAAGGTCGCCGGACGTCCGTTGACCCGGACCTCCTGGACGTTCAGCGCGAAGTCCAGGTTGAAGCGGGAGAGGTTCTCGGTCGCCGTGGCGAGGATGGTGGTGGTGCCCTCCAGTTCGTCGGTGGCGGGCTGGTATTTCAGCCGGATGTCGTAGTGCGAGACGCGGTACCCGCCGTTCCCGTAGGTCGGGTAGTACGGGTCTCCGATGCCGGCCGCGCCGGGTTGGAAGTCGGCCGCCGAGGCGGGGACGGCCAGGAACAGGCTCAGGGCGCTGGCAGCAGAGACGATCAGCCTCTTGCGCACGTGGTCCTCCAGGGTCACTGGGACGATGGGTCGGATCGATCCATGTCCCGGTGGCTCCCGGTCCACTCCCCAATTGTGAGATGTTCATGAAAAGAAACAGGCCGACATGGCGCCGCCGCGACACCGCCACACACCCCGGGGACCCCCTGCGCCCCACCCGCCCCTCACGCCCCGGCCCCCGCCCCCCTCACCCGCCGAGCGTCACCGGCGCCCGCACCAGCGAGCCGTACTCCGTCCACGAGCCGTCGTAGTTCTTCACGTGCGGGTACCCCAGCAGCTCGGTGAGCGCGAACCAGGTGTGCGCCGACCGTTCGCCGATCCGGCAGTACGCGATCACCTCGCGCTCCGGTTCCACACCCTTCCCCCCGTACAGCGCCCGCAGTTCCTCCGCCGAGCGGAACGACCCGTCGTCGTTGGCCGCCTGCGACCAGGGGACGTTCACCGCGCCGGGGATGTGCCCGGGCACCTGCGCCTGCTCCTGCGGCAGGTGCGGCGGCGCGATCAGCTCGCCCCGGTACTCGGCGGGCGAGCGGACGTCGACCAGCACCGCGTCCGAACCGGGCTTGGCGAACAGCTCGGCCTTGCCGAGCACTTCGTCCCGCAGCGCCCGCAGCTCCGGGCGCTCGGGCCCGGTCAGCCGGTAGGCGGTGTGCTGGTAGTCCATCACCTCTTCGGTGAGCCCGCGCCCCTCCAGCTCCCACTTCTTGCGCCCGCCGTCCAACAGTCGCACGGGCCCGAAGCCGCGCAGCCGCAGCAGCCAGTAGGCGTACGCGGCGAACCAGTTGTTGTTGCCCCCGTAGAGCACCACGGTGGTGTCGTCCTCCACGCCGGCCGCCCGCAGCAGGTGCTGGACGCCCTCCCGGTCGGCGTAGTCGCGGCCGACCCGGCTGTGCAGGTCGGTGGTCCAGTTCCAGCCGATCGCGCCGGGGATGTGGTCCCGGTCGTAGGCGGTGGTGTCCTCGTCCACCTCGACGACCCGGATCGTCCCGTCGTCCAGGTGGTGGGCCAGCCACTCGGTACCGACCAGCGCCTCGGGGTGTGCGTAGCCGTTGCCGGTCATCCCAGGCCCTCCTTCGCTCTGCCCAGGCTTTCGGCGCCCGACCAGGGGCACAGCGAGCCGCACACGGGCACGGCGGGGCGCCGGCGACCGGGCCGGACAGTTCGACGCTACGCCGACCGCCCGGCCCGGGCCACCCCGCTCAGGAGAAGATCACGGAGCGCAGCTTCAGCCGGTCGCCGAGCTTCTTGCCGGGGTTCATGACGTAGTAGACGTCGCCCTCGCAGTCGAAGTCCAGGAACACCGTCGCCGTCGAGCGGGTGAGGTTCTCCGGCGCGAAGGCCGGGTCCGCCTCGGTGGCCCCGAACAGGTTGATGCACTCGCGGCTCTCCGGGTCCGCGAGCCCGGCCGGCACGCCGGGGAGGCGGCCGACCTTGTAGAGGAAGTCGCCGGTGGCGGCGTTGGCGGAGGTCGGGACCGCGAGGATGAGGGCGACGGCGCTGGCGACGGCGAGTGCGGTGTTGCGGAGACGCATGATTGATGGCCTTTCAGGAGGTACCTGGCGGTACCTGATGCATTGATGCGAGATCACCCTAGAGGCCAAAAATCAGCAGAAACGGTTCTCCCAATCCACTCTTTCAGGTGGTTTAAGCGGCAAAGCCGCGACTTCTGCCGAGAACCGTCACCCGCACCCGCCGCCCCGCGCCCGCACTCAGTTCGCCGGGGCCGAGAAGGAGTACCCCTGGTCGATCAGCACCGGCAGGTACGCCTTCAGCGCCGCCACCGTCTGTGACCGGTCGCCGCCGCCGTCGTGGTTGAGCACGATCGACCCGGGCCGGACGTTCTTGAGGATCCGCTCGGTGATCACCGAGGTCCCGGGCGTGGCCCAGTCCTCCGGGTCCACCGTCCAGCCCATCGGCCGCATCCCCAGCTCGGTGGTCACCCTGATCGCGACCGGCGACCAGTCCCCGCCGGGCGCGCGGAACCAGGACGGCTGGCGCCCGGTGGTCCGGTACAGCAGGTCGGAGGTGCGCTCCAGCTCGTCCCGCACCGCCTCGTCGGACATGTGCCGCAGGTCGGGGTGGGTCCAGGTGTGGTTGCCGATGTGGTGGCCGCGGTCCGCGATCTCCCGCACCAGCCCGGTGTTCTCGGCGGCGCACTCGCCGACCAGGAAGAAGGTCGCCCGGATCCCGTACTGCTGGAGCAGCGCGAGGACGGTCGGCGTGTACCGGGGATCCGGCCCGTCGTCGATGGTGAGCCCCACCACCCGCTGGCCCGGGTCGAGTTGGTTGACCGGCTTGGCCTCCTCCTCCGTGAGCCGCCGGCGGGCGGGCATCGGCGGCGGGGCGGCGGCGGGTGTCGGCGGGGCCGGGGCGCCCTGCGGGGGCGCGGCGGAGGGCGCGGCGGAGGCGGCGGCCTGGGCCGCCTCCGGCCCCGGGGCCTCCGGGGCGGCCCCCGGCGGCCGCGCCGTAGCGCCCGCCCCGGCGTCGTCCGCGCCGCTCCAGGGGCTCCCGCAGCCGGCCGCTCCGAGCAGGGACATCCCGGCCGCGACCAGCAGCAGTCGCCGCGAGGGCGTTCGTTTGGGCATTTGTGAGTAAATCTGATGATCTGACAGCATTCTGAATGCTTCCCCCGTGTGCCGCCGCCGCTCCCCGATGGCGCCTCAGACGGACCCGATCACCACTCCGACGGCGCAAGCACACCCCGCCCGCCCCCGGCTTCCGCAGCACTTCCCCGACCGGACGCCCGCCCTCCCCTCCCGACCGCTACGCTGTGCCTTCCCCAGTGTGATGATCTGCCATCAGAGGACGTGGCCATGACGACAAGTCAGGACATCCCGGACCAGGACCGGCCCGACGACGACCCCGCCGAGCTGAGCCAGTGGGAACGGTTCGGCGTCGACACCACCGCCCCCCACTCGGCGCGCGTGTACGACTACTGGCTGGGCGGCAAGACCAACTTCCCGCCGGACCGCGCCATGGGGCAGGCCATCGAGGAGGCCGTGCCGAGCGTCAAGCAGATGGCCAAGGCGAACCGCGCCTTCCAGGGCCGGGCCGTCCGCCACCTCGCCCGGGAACACGGCATCCGCCAGTTCCTCGACCTCGGCACCGGCATCCCCACCTCGCCCAACACCCATGAGATCGCCGAGGCGGTCAGCCCCGGCACCCGGGTGGTCTACGTCGACAACGACCCGATCGTGCTCGCCCACGCCCGCGCCCTGATGGTGTCCAGTCCGGCCAGCCGGACCACCTACATCCACGCCGACCTGCGCAAGCCCGAGGAACTGTTCACCGACCCGGCGCTCACCGCCACGCTGGACCTCACCCAGCCGGTCGGCCTGCTGATGATCGCCGTGCTGATGCTCATCGCCGACGAGGACGACCCGTGGGGCCGGGTCGCCGCCCTGCGCGACGCCCTGCCCGCCGGCAGCTGCATCGCCCTCACCACCCCCACCCAGGACTTCGACCCGGAGGCGGTCGGCAAGGTCACCGAGGCCGCCCGGGCCGGCGGCATGACCCTCGTCCCGCGCACCCACGACGACGTCCTGCGCTTCTTCGACGGCTGGGACCTGGTCGAGCCGGGCCTCTCCCCCGTCCTCGCCTGGCGCCCGGACGGCGAGCCGCCGGCCGACCCGAAGGCCGCGTACTACTGGGGCGGCGTCGCCGTCAAGCGCTGAACCCGGCCGGGTGGGGCAGGCCGCACCAGGCCCGCCCCACCCGCGCCCTCACCCCAGCAGCCCCCACCCCGCCCGCGCCCTCACTTCAGCAGCCGCGACAGCCGCCGGTCCGCCAGCGGCTTCCCCCCGGTCTGGCAGGTCGGGCAGTACTGCAGCGAGGAGTCCGCGAAGGACACCTCGCGCACGGTGTCCCCGCAGACCGGGCAGGGCAGGCCGGTCCGGCCGTGCACCCGCAGCCCCAGCTTCTTCTCCGCCTTGAGCTCCCCCGCCGCCAGCCCCCGCGAGCGCTCCACCGCGCCGCGCAGCGTGGCGCCGAGCGCCTCGTAGAGCCGCGCCGCCTCCTCCTCGGTCAGGCTGGACGCCGGCTTGTACGGGGACATCCGGGCCGCGTGCAGCACCTCGTCCGAGTAGGCGTTGCCCACCCCGGCCAGCACGCCCTGGTCCCGCAGCACGCCCTTGAGCCGGCGCCGGTCGCCGCTCAGCAGGGCGGCGAAGTCCGCCAGGGTGAACGCCGGGTCCAGCGGGTCGGGGCCGAGCCGGGCCACCCCGGGCACCTCGGCCGGGTCCTTCACCACGTAGACCGCGAGGCCCTTCTTCGTCCCCGCCTCGGTCAGGTCGAAGCCGTCGCCGGCCTCCCCGGCCAGGCGCAGCCGCAGCGCCAGCGGGTTCCTCGGGCTCGGGCGCGGCGGTTCGGCGGGCAGGCCGTCCTTCCAGCGCAGCCAGCCGGCCCGGGCCAGGTGGACCACCAGGTGCAGGCCGCCGGCCTCGATGTCGAGGAACTTGCCGCGCCGGGTCACCGGGCCGACGGTCCGCCCCTCCAGCGCGGTGACCGGCGGGTCGTACGTCTTCAGCGCGCTGATCGCGACCGGCTGCACCCGGGCGATGACGCGCCCGGTCAGCCGCTCGGACAGGAAGTCGCTCAGCGCCTCGACCTCGGGCAGCTCCGGCATGCGCCCAGTCTCCCGCAGCCCCGCGGCGGCCGCCCGCCCGGGGGCGCGCCTTTGCCCGGCTCCCGCGCGGGGCGCAGGCTGGAACTGCGCGCCGTACCCAGCGCCCCCCTGCGCCCCCGCCACGGAGCACCGTGATGAGCATCCTTGAGGAACAGATCGACCTCGCCGTCCCCGTCCTCGTCGCCTGGGAGCAGCTGCACCGGGTGCACGAGTACCCGCAGTTCGTCGACGGCGTCCGCAGCGCCCACCCGCACGGGCGGAACCTGGCACACCTCGGGGTGGAGGTCGACGGCGCCGAGCGGGCGGTGGACACCGAGATCACCGACCGCGGCCGGGGCCGGGTGATGTCCTGGCGCACGCTCGACGAACCGCGGCTGCACGGCGCGTTCGCGCTGCTGCCGCTGGACGCCCGGCACACCCGGCTGCAGATCCGGGTGGAGTACGACCCGGAGGCGATGCACGAGGCGTTCGGCGGGCCGCGCGGCTTCGCCCTGGCCGGGGCGATCGAGCGGACCGTACGGGACGACCTGGAGCACTTCCGGGAACTGGTCGAGGAACGGGTCGGCGCGGCGGTCAGACGCGGCTGAGCACGGCGGGCAACCCCGGTGAACCCGGCGGGCGGACCCGCGTAAGGGCCGCATAAGCCCAGCTCAGCGCCGGTGGTGAGGCTCTTCACAGCGGACCACCGGCCCGACCGTTTCACTTTCAACCTGTGGCAGACTCGGATGCCATGGACATCGGCCCGGTCACCAGGACGCTCCGCGCGGCGGTCTTCGCCGCGCTGGTCGTGCTGCTCGCCGGGCTCGGCCAGGTGCTGGTCACCGGCCGCGCGCTGCCGGCCGGCCCGATGGCCCTGGCCTGCGTCGCCGTGTTCGCGGTGGCGTACGCGCTGGCCGGCCGCGAGCGCGGCTACCCGGCGGTCGCGGCGGTGTTCCTGCCGCTGGAACTGGGCGTCAGCGCGCTGTTCGACTTCGCGCAGACCGCCTGCCCGTCCCTGCCGCCCGGCTCCGCGCGCGGCTTCCAGCCGCTGCTGTGCGGCGGCGGTTCGCTGGGCGGGTTCCTGCTCGGCCATGGCGTCTCCCAGCAGATCGGCGTCCTGCTGCTCCTGCTGCTGCACGCCGCGATCGCGCTGGCCGGCGCGTTCTGGCTGCGCCGGGCGGACGCCGCGCTGGCCGGCCTCGCCCGCACCGTCCGGATGCTGGGCGACTTCCTGCACCGGCACCTGCCGGCCGCCGCCCGCTGGCTGCGGCTGCTCGCCGCGCCCGTCCCGGCCCGTCCGGTGGCGCGGGTGCCGTTCCCCCGGGCCAGCCGGGCCCTGGTCCCGGCCGAGGACGTCGTCGTCCGCCCGGCCGTCCGGCGCGGTCCGCCGGCGCTCGCCCTGGCCTGCTGACAGGCGCGCGCCGCTCGGCGCCGCTCCCGGCCGGTCCTCTCGCCGCGCGCCCCGCGCGCCCGCACCCCCGCACGCCCGAGAGCACAGGACGACACCTCATGAGCAACACCCGCAAGGCCGCCGCCAAGACCAACGCCACCGACCGCATGCGCGCCGCCCGCGCCCAGGCCGAGCGCTCCGACCGGATCCGCCGCCGGGTCGTGGTCGGCGGCGCCTCCGCCGCCGTGCTCGCCCTCGTGGCGGGTGTGGCCTTCGCCGTCGGCGGCTCCTCCGGCTCCGGTTCCGCCGACGCTGCCGCGAGCGGCCCGCTGACCGTCCCCGCCAACACGGGCGGCCAGGACGGCACCGTGATCACCTACGGCAAGGCCGACGCCCCGCACACCCTGGAGATCTACGAGGACTTCCGCTGCCCGTTCTGCGAGCAGTTGGAGACCACCACCGGCAAGGCCATCCAGCAGCTCGCCGACGACGGCACGTACAAGATCGAGTACCACCTGGCGACGTTCCTGGACAAGAACCTCGGCGGCAAGGGCTCGCGCACCGCGCTGGCCGCCGCCGGCGCCGCGCTCAACGAGGGCGTGGACAAGTTCAAGCAGTTCCACGACGTGCTCTACGCCAACCAGCCCGACGAGCGCACCGACGGCTTCGGCGACGTCAACCACCTCCTCGACCTGGCCGGCCAGGTCCCCGGGCTGAAGACCGACGGCTTCGTCAAGGCCGTCCAGGACGGCACCTACGCGCCGTGGGCGGCCAAGGTCAACGAGGAGTTCAACAAGAGCGACGTCACCGGCACCCCGACCGTCAAGCTGGACGGCAAGAAGCTGGACGTCCTCACCGGCGGCAAGGCCGCCACGCCCGAGCAGTTCACGGCGATGGTCAAGCAGGTGACCGGATGACGGCCGCCGCCCCCGCCGTACGGACGTACGGCGCGAGCCGCCCGTTCGCCTGGCTGCTGCTGATCGGCGGCGCGGTCGGCCTGTTCGCCTCCTCGGTCCTCACCCTGGACAAGATCCGGCTGCTGAAGGACCCGTCGTACGTCCCCTCCTGCAACATCAACCCGATCATCAGCTGCGGCTCGATCATGCGCAGCAACCAGGCCGAGGCCTTCGGCTTCCCCAACTCGCTGCTCGGCCTGGTCGGCTTCGGGGTCGTCATCGCGATCGGCGCCGGGCTGCTCGCCGGGGCGGCGTACCGGCGCTGGTTCTGGCTCGGCCTCCAGGCCGGGACGGTCTTCGGCATCGGCTTCGTGACCTGGCTGATGTACCAGGCGCTCTACCGGATCGGCGCGCTCTGCCCGTACTGCATGGTGGTCTGGGCCGCGATGATCCCGCTGTTCTGGTACACCACCCTGCACAACCTGCGTTCCGGGATCATCCCCACCGGCCGCGCCCTGCGCCCGGTCGTCCGCGAGGCGGCGCGCTACCACTGGGTCGTCCCGGCGCTCTGGTACGCGGTGATCGCCCTGCTGGTCCTCAACCGGTTCTGGTACTACTGGAGCACCCTGCTCTGACCCCGTTCGGCCGACCGTTCGACCGACCCGTCCGCCCGGCCCCGGGCCCTACGCTCCGGGGCCGGGCGGCTGGCCGTCAGACGCCGCCCAGGACAGTGCCTAGAAGCGGAACTCCTCGACCTCGGCCAGCAGTTCGGCCCGGCGCTCGCCATCGATGAAGGAGGCCCGGAAGGAGTTCGCGGCGAGCCGGCGCAGGATCTCCTCGTCGAGCGCGAGGGCCTGCTGCACGGCACGGAAGTTGTCGTCGACGTAGCCGCCGAAGTACGCCGGGTCGTCCGAGTTGACGGTGACCAGCAGGCCGGCCTCCAGCATCTCGCGCAGCGGGTGGTCGGCGAGGGTGTCGATGCACCGCAGGCGGACGTTGGAGAGCGGGCAGAGCGTCAGCGGGACCTGCTCGCGGACCAGCCGCGCGACCAGCTCGCCGTCCTCCAGGCAGCGCAGACCGTGGTCGATCCGCTCGACGCCGAGCACGTCCAGCGCCTCGGTGATGTAGGACGCCGGACCCTCCTCGCCCGCGTGCGCGACACGGCGCAGCCCGGCCTCGGCGGCCCGCCGGTAGACCTCGCGGAACTTGGCCGGCGGGTGGCCGACCTCGGCCGAGTCGAGGCCGATGCCCGCGATCCGGTCGAAGTACGGGCGAGCGGCCTCGAAGGTCTCCAGCGCGGATTCGGCGGACTCGTCCCGCAGGAAGCACATGATCAGCTGGGTGCTGATCCCGTGCCGCTCCTCGCTGCGCGCCAGCGCCCGGGTCAGGCCGTCGACCACCACGCCGAGCGGCACGCCGCGCGCGGTGTGCGCCTGCGGGTCGAAGAAGATCTCCGCGTGCCGCACCCCCGCCTCTGCCGCCCGGGTGAGGTAGGCGTCGGCGAGGTCGGCGAAGTCCTCCTCGGTGCGCAGCACGGCCATCAGCGCGTAGTACAGGTCCAGGAAGGACTGCAGGTCGCTGAAGGAGTACGCCGTCCGCAGCGCCTCGGTGTCGGCGTAGGGCAGCGTGACCGCGTTGCGGGCGGCGAGGGCGAAGGCGAGTTCGGGCTCCAGGGTGCCTTCGATGTGGAGGTGGAGTTCGGCCTTGGGGAGCGGCATGGGGGATCTGTCCGAGCTGTAGGGGGCGGGAGCGATGAGTCCAGAAGCATTCATCCTACGATCCGTTCGATCACGACCGGCCTGACGGGCGTGCCCCCGGCCACCCGAACTGGTGCACCGGCCGGGGGCAGCGGGCACCCTGGAGGAGGGGGCTTCCGCCGAGGAGGTACCAGATGCGGCACGTCGAGGATCCGCACATCCGGCCTGCGGGCGTCTCCCCGCACGCCCTGGGCAACGACACGCTCCTGCACGAGCTGGAACAGCTGCACCGCACGCGCCACGAGACCTTCCTGTACGGCTCGGAGGAAGCCCTCAAGCGGCACACCCTGCGCACCGGGCAACTGGAGGCCGAGTACCTGCACCGCTTTCCCGGCCGGCTGGTGACGGCCGGGCGGACCAGGGCCGGTGCCCGGGCCCGCGAGGCGGCGGCCCGGGTGGAGTCGCTGCCCGAGTAGACGTGCCCGCGCCACCACCGCCCGGCGGGACACGCCGGGCGGTGGTGGCGTGCCCCGGGCGGGCCGTCGGGGAGGGTGAGAGGCGCAGACGCACCGGACCCCGACCCCCCTGGGAGCCCCGCATGCCCATCGCCAGCGTCAACCCCGCGACCGGCGAGATCCTGGAGACCTTCGAACCGCTCGACGCGGCCGGCATCGAGCAGCGGCTGGCCCGCGCCGAGGCCGCGTTCCACGGCTACCGCACCACCCCCTTCGCCGCCCGCGCCGACCTGCTGCGCCGGGCCGCCGACCTGCTGGACCAGGACCGGGAGGCGATCGCCCGCACGATGACCGAGGAGATGGGCAAGCCGCTCACCGCCTCCCGGGCCGAGGCCGCCAAGTGCGCCACGGCGATGCGCTGGTACGCCGACCGCGCCGAGGAACTGCTCGCCGACGAGCACCCGGCCCCGGCCGACGTCGCCGACTCCGGCGCCGCCCGCGCCTACGTCCGCTACCGCCCGCTCGGGGCGGTGCTGGCCGTGATGCCGTGGAACTTCCCGTTCTGGCAGGTGGTCCGGTTCGCCGCGCCGGCCCTGATGGCGGGCAACGTCGGCCTGCTCAAGCACGCCTCCAACGTGCCCCGGACGGCGCTGGCGCTGGAGGAGCTGTTCCGCCGGGCCGGCTTCCCGGAGGGCTGCTTCCAGACCCTGCTGATCGGTTCGGGCGCGGTCGAGGGCGTGATCCGGGACCGCCGGGTGGCCGCGGTCACGCTCACCGGCAGCGAGCCCGCCGGGCGGGCGGTCGCCGCCACCGCCGCCGACGAGGTGAAGAAGGCCGTCCTGGAACTGGGCGGCAGCGACCCCTTCGTGGTGCTGCCCAGCGCCGACCTGGACGCGGCGGTGCGCACCGCCGTCCGGGCCCGGGCGCAGAACAACGGGCAGTCCTGCATCGCCGCCAAGCGCTTCATCGTGCACACCGACGTGTACGACCGCTTCACCGCCGCCTTCACCGAGGCGATGCGGGCGCTGCGCGTCGGCGACCCGATGGAGGAGGCGACCGACGTCGGCCCGCTGGCCAGCCGCCAGGGCCGGGACGACCTGGAGGAGCTGGTCGAGGACGCCCGCACCCACGGCGCCCGGGTCGAGTGCGGCGGCGGACGCCCGGAGGGCTGGGACACCGGCTACTTCTACGAGCCGACGGTGCTGACCGGCATCACCCCGGCCATGCGGATCCACCAGGAGGAGACCTTCGGCCCGGTCGCCACGGTCTACCGGGTCGCCGACCTGGACGAGGCGGTGGCGCTCGCCAACAACACGCCGTTCGGGCTCAGTTCCAACGTCTGGACCCGGGACGAGGGCGAGCAGGAGCGCTTCGTCCGCGACATCCAGGCCGGCGGGGTGTTCTTCAACGGGATGACCGCCTCCCACCCGGCGCTGCCGTTCGGCGGCGTCAAGCGCTCCGGGTTCGGCCGGGAGCTGTCCGGGCACGGGATCCGGGAGTTCTGCAACATCACCACGGTGTGGATCGGCTGAGCACCCCCGGATCCGCAGGCACGAACCGAGCCCGGCTCGGACCCGGCCGGGTCAGGACGCCACCCGGTGCCTGCCCCGGCCGGGCGTCATCCAGCGGGCGACCACGCCGACCAGGGCGAGAACGGTCGCTCCCCAGACGATGGCCATCAGCACCAGCATCGGCAGCCAGCTCACCTGGGCAGCGACCATGCCCAGGCCGAGCGAGAGCGCGACCATGACCACCACGGCGGTCGGGTTGAGGCTCAGCAGCCAGTGCCAGGCCCGCTGCGCCGGGCTCCGGCGCTGCGGCGGGGCCTCGGGGTCGGCGTCGGTGTCGAGTTCCTTGTAGGTCAGCAGGTCCATCGGGATCGCCTCCGGTTCTCGGGGGGCTGCCGGATCCGCGGGGCTCAGGAGGCCTTGCGCGGAGCCGTGGACTTTCCGGTCGCGGTCCTTCCCGCCACGGCCTTTCCGGTCGCGGACTTTGCGGTCGTGGCCTCTCCGGTCGCGGTCTTCGCGGTCGCGGTCTTCTTCGCCGGGGCAGTCCTCTTCGCCGGGGCGGCCTTCCCGGCGGCGGCCGCCGACCCGGCGGGCTTCTTCGCCGGGGCGCGCTTGCGGGTCGCGGGCTGCTCGTCCTCCGGTTCGTCCGTGTCGGGCCCCGCGTCGGGCCCCCGCCCGCCCTTGGCCCGCTTGAGGCTGCTGCGCAGCGCCTCCATCAGGTCGATCACGTTGTCGGGCGCCTCGCCCGGCTCCTCCTCGTGCGGGAGCTCGACGCCCTCCAACCGGGCCGTGATCACCTGCTGGAGCGCCTGCTGGTAGTCGTCGTGCAACTGGGCGAGGTCGAAGTCCTCGGAGAGGGTGTCCATCAGCGACCGCGCCATCTTCAGCTCCTGCGGCCGGACGGTGACGTCCCCCTCGGGCGCGATGCCGGCCGCGGGGCGGACCTCGTCGGGCCAGATGCAGGTCTGGAGCACCAGCGTGCCGTCGTGCACCCGCAGCACCGCCGGGGATTCCCGGGTGCGCAGCGCGATCTTGGTGACGGCGATCTGCCCGGACGCGGTGAGCGCGTCGCGCAGCAGGGCGTACGGCTTGGCGGCGGCCTGGTCGGCGACGCCCACGTAGTAGGCCTTGGAGAACATCAGCGGGTCGATCTCGCCGGCGTCCACGAAGGCCAGCACGTCGATGATCTTCTTGCTGGGCAGCGGCAGGTCGGCGAGGTCCTCGTCGGTGAGCGTGACGGTCCGGCCGTCGGGGGACTCGTAGCCCTTGGCGATCTCCGCGTACGGGACCTCCTTCTCCTCCCGCTCGCAGTACCGCTTCATCCGCACCCGTCCGCCGTCCTTGGCGTGCACCTGGTGCAGCGGGACGTCGTGCTCCTGGGTGGCCGAGTAGAGGTGGACGGGGATGCTGACCAGCCCGAAGCTGATCGTCCCCTTCCAGGTGGTCTGCATGGGGGTCGCTCCTTCCCGGAGCGTGCCGAGAATCCCACTGTGCCTGGGTTTGCCCCGATCGGCCACACCGGGCCGACAATGAGCCGAGGAGGTCGATGCCGATGACCGTCCGGAGCCGTGGGCAGGGCGCAGCGCCGCCGCCGGAGCGGACCGTGTACCGGGTGGTGTACGCGGTGCGGGGCGAGGCCGGCGTGCGGCGGGCGGAGGTCGAGGTGGTTCCCGGGTACTCGCAGGAGGGCGACATCCCCCGGATCCTGGCGGCGCGGCTGACCGGCCGGCCCGCGGACGCGGCGCGGATCACCGTGCTGGACCTGCGCGGGCCGTGAGCCGCGACAGGGCTCCGACCGGGCCCCGAGCGCCGCCGACGCATTGGCGGTGCGTCAGATTTGAGCTTTTCGCACCCCTTTTCCACCCGCTCTGACCTGGCTTTTTATGTCCGGTTACCGAACATTTACGGATGCTCTGTTCCGATACTCGGCCGTAGAAGTTAGGTTGCACCGCAATGCGCGGGTCCGTCCCCCACCCTCCGGCGCAACGAGCCGAGGGTCGCGCCGCGCGCTGGAAAGGCACAGGGCTCATCTGATGAGTGCGGACACCACCAGGCCTGCGGCAGCCGCCCAGGTCCCCCAGCAGGCCGGGCCGCCCGGGCACGGCGGCGAGGGCCATCTGAAGGCGGGGCTCAAGAACCGCCACCTGTCGATGATCGCCATCGGCGGGGTGATCGGCGCCGGCCTGTTCGTCGGCTCCGGCGCGGGCATCGCCTCCACCGGGCCGGGCATCCTGCTCTCCTACACGCTGGCCGGTGTGCTGGTCGTGCTGGTGATGCGGATGCTCGGCGAGATGGCGGCGGCCGACCCGCAGAGCGGCTCGTTCTCGGCGTACGCGGACCGCGCGCTCGGCCGCTGGGCCGGGTTCACCATCGGCTGGCTGTACTGGTTCTTCTGGGTCGTGGTGCTCGCGGTGGAGGCCACCGCCGGCGCGAAGATCCTCAACGCCTGGATGCCCGGCGTGCCGCAGTGGGCGTTCGCGCTGCTCGTGATGGCGGTGCTGACCGCCACCAACCTGTTCTCGGTCGCCTCCTACGGCGAGTTCGAGTTCTGGTTCGCCGGGATCAAGGTGGTGGCGATCGCCGCGTTCCTGGTGATCGCCACGCTCGCCGTCTTCGGCGTGCTGCCCGGCACCCACGCGGTCGGCACCAGCAATCTGACCGGCCACGGCGGCTTCCTGCCGCACGGCGTGGGCGCGGTGTTCACCGGCATGCTCACGGTGGTCTTCGCCTTCATGGGCAGCGAGATCGTCACCCTGGCCGCGGGCGAGTCGGAGGACCCGGAGCGCGCGGTCAGCAAGGCCACCAACAGCGTGATCTGGCGCATCGGGATCTTCTACCTGGGCTCGATCCTGCTCGTGGTCACCCTGCTGCCGTGGGACTCGGACGCCGTCAAGGGCAGCCCGTACGTGGCGGTGCTGGAGCACGTGGGCATCCCGGGCGCCGGCCAGGTGATGAACGTGATCGTGCTGACGGCCGTGCTGTCCTGCCTCAACTCCGGGATGTACACGGCCTCCCGGATGGCCTTCTCGCTCGGCCAGCGCGGGGACGCGCCCAAGGCCTTCGCGACCGTGACCAAGCGGGGCGTGCCGCGGGTGGCCATCCTGTCCTCGGTGGTCTTCGGCTTCGTCGCGGTGTTCTTCAACTACACCTCGCCGGACACGGTGTTCGCGTTCCTGCTCAACTCCTCCGGCGCGGTTGCGCTGTTCGTCTGGCTGGTGATCTGCTTCTCCCAGCTGCGGATGCGCCGGATCATCGAGCGGGAGGCTCCCGAGCGGCTGACCGTCCGCATGTGGCTGTACCCCTACCTGACCTGGACGGCCATCGGCATGATCGGGTTCGTGGTGGCGTACATGTTCACCGACGCCGACGGGCGCAAGCAGATGTACCTGTCGCTGGTCGCCGCGGCGATCGTGCTCGCGGCCTCGGCCGTGGTGGGCCGACGGCGGCGGGCCGCGGTGGCGGCGGGGTCCTGACCCGTCCGCGCCGCGCGACAGTGCCGGGTCCGGGAGCCGTTGCGGAGGCTCCCGGGCCCGGTGCCGTTCGCCGGACACGAACCACAGTTTGACAATGGCACGTCAAGGGGGATACCTGGGCATGGCGCTCCCCCACGAGCGCTCCCCCACCCCCCGGGAGACCCCTTGCCACCCCTCCCCGCCCCCGCGTCCGCGCGCCTGCGCTTCGGCCACCGGCTGCGCCACTGGCGCGAGGCCCGCGGACTCAGCCAGGCCGAACTCGGCCGCCTGCTCGGCTACCACAACTCACTGATCAGCCGAGTGGAGAACGCCCGCCGCTGGCCACCACCGGGGCTCCCCGCCCGGGCCGACGAACTCCTGCTCACCGGAGGCGAGTTGGCCGCCCTGTGGCAGCCCGTCCGGCAGGAGCGGGAACACCTCGGCGAACTCGCAGCCCCCACCCTGCCGCCCCTCGGCGAGAGCGGCACAGGGCCCCCGACGAGCCGACCGGACGCCGCCACCTTCGCCGTGCTCGGCCACCTGCTCGACGTCTACCGCGCGGCCGCCGCCCACACCGGCGGCGAACAGCTGGCCACCGTCCTCGAACACCACGCCCGCACCCTGGCCGCCTGGCAGCACGCCGCCCCGCGCGAAACCGCCCCCGCCGTCCGCTCGCTCGCCGCCCGCTACGCCGAACTCGCGGGCTGGGCCCACTTCGAGGGGGACCGCCGCACCCGCGCGCTCGGCTGGTACGCGGCCGGACTGGAATGGGCCCGCGCCGCCGACGACCAGCCGACCGCGGCCGCCCTGCTCGCCCGGCAGAGCACCCTGCACTGGTGGAGCGGCGACCCGGCCACCGCGCTCGCCCTGGCCGAGGCCGCCCACGCCACCGCCCGCACCCTGCCCGGCCTGCGGGCCTGGGCCGCCCTCGCCCAGGCGCACGCTCACGCGCTGGCCGGCGCGGCGCCCGAGACGTGGCGGGCGATGGCGGACGCCGAACGGCTGACCGAGGCCGCCCTGCGGGCCGGCGAGCCGGTGCCCGGGGCCGCCCGAGCGGCCCTGGTGCTGGGCGTCGCCCACGGCACCTGCCACCGGGACCTCGCCGTCCGCACCGGCCGCACCGCCCACGCGCACGCGGCGGTGGCCCACCTGGGCGCCGCCCTGGGGCGCCTGGACCAGGCCGCCCACCCGCACGACCACGCCCTGGTCGCCGGCCGCCTCGCCGGGGCGTACGCCCGGGCCGGGCGCCACGAGGCCGCGGCCGCCGTCCTCTCCCGGCTGCCGCCGGACGCCACCGGCCGGATCGCCTACGAGCGGCGCCGGGCCCGGGCCTGGCTGGGCGGCTCGACGGCGCACCGGCCCCCGGCGGACGGCTGACGGCTGACGGCTGACGGCTGACGGCTGACGGCGGACGGCGGACGACTGACCGCTGACCGCTGACGCGCCGGAGCGCCCGGTGGGGATTCTCCGGGCGCTCCGGTTCTTCGATTCTTCGGTTCTTCGGTTCTTCGGCTCTTCGGCGGTCGGCGTCAGAGCCCGGCCGCCGCCGAGGCGATGTCGGCCGCGTAGGTGCTGACCTTGGTGTAGACGCCCGGGTAGCCGGGCCGGGCGCAGCCGTTGCCCCAGCTGACGATGCCGACCTGGACCCAGCGGCCGGCCGCGTCCCGGTGGACCATCGGCCCGCCGGAGTCGCCCTGGCAGGTGTCGACGCCGCCCTGGTCGACGTAGCCCGCGCAGAGCGAGGCCGCGCTGTTCAGGCCCGGGTAGGCGTTGGCGCAGGCGGCGTCGTCGACGAACGGCACGGTGGCCTTGAGCAGGTAGCGCTGCTGCGCGCCGCCCTCGGTCGCGGCGCCCCAGCCCATGATGGTGAAGGTGCCGCTGTCGTAGGCGGTGGAGTCGGTGGTCGGCAGCGTGCTCACCTGGCTGCCGCCGACCGGCGAGGCCAGCTTGATCAGCGCCCAGTCGTCGCCGCTCTCCGCACCGGAGAAGCCGGGCGCCTGGTACACGTACGTCGAGCGGACCTTGACCGCGCTGCCGCTGCGCAGGTCGACCGCGCCGGCGGTCGCGGTGATGCTGGTGTCGGCGCCGGTGCCGTTGACGCAGTGGGCGGCGGTGAGCACGATCTGCGGGGTGTAGAGCGCGCCGCCGCAGCCCATCGAGAGCCGCACCACGAACGGGAACTCGCCCTGCGCCGCCCGCGTGCCGCCGACCACGCCCGGCGACGGCGCCGAGGGTGCGGGCGAGGCGGCGGCGGGCAGCACCAGCGCGCCGGCGCCGAGCACCAGTGCGGCCAACAACACGATGAATCTGCCGAATTGACGCTTCATCAGACTCCTCCACTGACAGGTCGGGGAGCACCGAGGGTGGCCCCGAAGGCGTCGCGACAGGAGGGGCCCGACCCTGCCGGTCGAAACTGGCAGGAACACGGCAATGCGGGGTTCCGAACGGGAAAGCCCTAATGTGATCGCCCATGCGAGATCTTGTGGCGGGGATGAAGTACCTGGTCGGGGGCCAGAAGTGGGTGGGTCGGCACGGCCGCTGGTGGGGCTTCGGCATGCTGCCCGCACTGCTCACCCTGGCCGGGTACGCCGTCGCGCTCGTCTTCCTCGGCGGCTGGTCGAAGGACCTCGCCGACTGGGCCACCCCGTTCGCCGACCACTGGAGCTCGCCCTGGCAGGGCCTGCTGCGCGACGCGCTCGCCGCGATCGCCTTCGGCGGCGGCCTGCTGCTCTCGCTGCTCACCTTCACCGCCGTCACGCTGCTGGTCGGTCAGCCCTTCTACGAGGCGCTGTCCGCGAAGGTCGACGAGACCGAGGGCGGTGCGCCCACCCCGCCGGAGTCGGCGCTGTGGCGCGAACTGGTGATCGCGGTACGGGACAGCGCCGCTGTCCTGGTGCGGGTGGCCGCGTTCGGCGTGGTGCTGTTCGCCTGCGGCTTCATCCCGGTGATCGGGCAGACGGTGGTGCCGGCGCTGGGCTTCCTGGTGTCCGGCTTCTTCCTGACCGTCGAGCTCGTCGCCGTCGCCCTCCAGCGGCGCGGGGTGCCGCAGCGTGAGCGGATCCGGCTGCTGCGCGCCCGGCTCGGGCTGGCGCTGGGCTTCGGCACGCCGCTGATCCTGGCGTTCCTGGTTCCGCTGGTGACGGTGCTCGCCATGCCGGGGGCCGTCGCGGGCGCCACCCTGCTGGCCCGGGACCTGGCCCGCGACCTCGCCCTCGACCCGGTCCACGACGCGGCCCCGGCGGACGAGCAGGAGCAGGAGCCGGAATCGGCGGCGGAGCCGGCCTCCCCGCCCGCCACCGGAAACTCGCACACGGCCTCCTGAAGCGGTGACCGGCCGGTCACCCTGCGCCGATCCCGGCCGGCCGGAGGTGTGAGGCCGCCCACACGGGGTTCGCCGTCTACTGCCCCCGATAGTGGACGGCTACGGCCCGGGCGCCGGCCGACCCCCCGGCACGGGCTCCCGTCCCGCGTCGGGCTGCCCGGAATGCCTCGAAGAACGCAGGCCACCGCACCTCACACCCACGCATTCCGCTCGCGCCACCGACCTTCGACCCACAAGTACGCAAGTCGGACAAATTCCCCCAAACCCATCACCGCGTCTCGCCGCAGCCACCCTGCGGCTACTACCCGCCGTAGTGGCACCTGCCTTTGCCACCCGTCCCCGGCCCTGCGAAGAATGGCCCGTCGCCAGGCAGCGCAGCCGGCCCCGTCCGCCGCGCAGCCGACCCGCCCCGCCACTTCCGCCGGGGCACCACGGCCGTCCCGGACGGCCGCGCGGGCCCCGCTCACCCGGGCGCCCGTGCGATGCCCCGCACCCGGTGCCACCGGCACGGCCCCCGACGGAAAAGGATTGTCCGCTTCATGCAGCTCAGCCATGCCCGCCGCAACTCCCTGATCACCGGCATCGCCACCCTCGTCGTCGCGAGCGCCGCCACCGCCGCCCTCGCCCTCCCGCAGGCCGGGAGCACCACCGAGGCCGCCGCCCCCGCGGCCGCCGTCACGGTGGACGACAAGGCGGCCGCCGACCAGGCCCAGGCTGACACCGCTGCCGCTGCCGCCGCCGACCAAGCCGCTCAGGAAGCCCAGGCCCAGGCGCAGGCCGAGGCGGAGTCCGCCGCCCAGGCGCAGGCCGAGGCCGACGCGAAGGCCCAGGCGGACGCCAAGGCCAAGGCCGACGCGGACGCCGCCGCCTCCCGCTCGCAGGCGCGCCAGGACCTCACCGGCGCCCCGGCCCTCACCGGCAGCCCGCAGCAGATCGCCGCGCAGCTCGTCCCGGCCGGCCAGCTCCAGTGCTTCAGCAACATCGTGTCCCGCGAGAGCAGCTGGAACCACCTCGCCGTCAACGCCTCCTCCGGCGCGTACGGCCTGGTCCAGGCGCTGCCCGGCAGCAAGATGGCCTCGGCCGGCTCCGACTGGCGCACCAACCCGGCCACCCAGATCAAGTGGGGCCTGGACTACATGAACTCCCGCTACGGCAGCCCCTGCGCCGCCTGGTCGTTCTGGCAGAACCACCACTGGTACTAAACCGAGGCTGCCGAGCCTCGACGCACCCCGGGCCCGCGACGGCACCACGCGTCGCGGGCCCCGCGCGTTCCGGCTGTCGTGGACGCGTCCGGCAGGCCGCGTGAAGATATGGCGTACGGTCGTACGATTTGGCGGGAATTGCTCGGTATTACGCACCGTCAGGGCTTTGCCACGGTCAGCGCGTCCTCTTACGCTCCGGCGTCATGCCCTCACCCCTCATCAGCGTCGTGCTCCCCGCCTACGACCAGCACAAACAGCTCGCGGACTGCCTGGACTCGCTGTTCGCGCAGTCCCTCCAGGACGTCGAGGTGATCGTGGTCGCCGACCGCTCCCCCGACGCCGCGGGCGAGCTCGCCGACGCGTACGCGGCCCGGCACCCGCGGCTGTCGGTCCTGCACCTCAACGCGGCGGTCGGGGTCGGGGTGAGCCGGAACGCGGGGGCGGCGCGGGCCGCCGGCGAGTACCTGCTGTTCCTGGACGCCGACCACCAGCTGCCCCAGGACGCGCTGCAGACCCTCGCCGACCGGCTCGGGCAGACCGGCCCGGTGGACCTGCTGCTGTTCGGCCACTCCCGCCGGCACAACGGCCGGGACTGGCCGGGCGGGGCGGAGGCACTGCTCGCCGAGGCCGGCCCCGAGGTGTTCGAGCCCTTCGACCAGCCCGCCCTGTTCGGCGCGCCGCCGCTGGTCTGGGACCGGCTGATCCGCCGCGGCCACTGGGAGGAGCTGCGGCTGGCCTTCCCCGACGGCCGGTACGAGGAGATCCCGGTGGTGCACGCGGCACTGCTCGGCGCCCGCCGCGTCGCCGCGCTGGCGCGCGAGTGCGTGCAGCTGCGCCGCCGGGAGACCGTCCACCCCACCGGTTCCCCGGGCAGCGGCGTGTTCGACCTCTTCGACCAGTACGAGCGCAGCTTCGCGCTGCTGGAGGACCAGCCGCACCTGTACGCGGTGCGGGACGCGCTGTTCGTCCGGATGATCCGGCACTACCTGTTCGTCTTCGACCTGGCCGGGTGCGTCACCCGCGCCGAGCGGCCGCAGTTCTTCCACCGGGCCGCCGAGCACCACCGGCGCTTCCAGCCGCCCGGCCATCGGCGGCCCGGCGGCCGCGAGGGGATCAAGTTCTCGCTGCTGGCCGGCGGCGCCTACCCGGCGTTCGAGATGGCCAAGCTCTCCCACATCGCCCGCGGCACGCTCACCGGGCGGCGGTGACTGGACTCCGCACGTGCGCGACCCCGCCTCCGCAGGCGGCGGGGCCGAGGTCCTGTCCGGGCGGCCGCCGACCGACACCCCATCGGCGGTACCCCGGTCGTGGCCGGTACCCCTGCGGGCGCGCGGCTGCCATGATCGGCCGGAGCCGTCGCCGCACCCGCCCGGAGGTCCCTGGTGAGCCGTCCGTCCGCAGCCCCCGGGGCCGAGCTGGCCCGCGAACTGGCCGCCGTACTGCGCGGGGAGGTCCGCTTCGGCACCGCCGAGCGGACCGTCTACAGCCACGACGCGTCCAACTACCGGCAACTGCCGCTCGGCGTGGTCAAACCCGCCGACCTCGACGACGTCCGCACCGCCGTCGCGCTCTGCCGTCAGTACGGCGTGCCGGTGGTACCGCGCGGGGCGGGCACCAGCATCGGCGGGCAGGCGATCGGCCCGGGCGCGGTGGTGCTGGACTTCCGCCGCCACCTCGGCGCCGTCCTGGACGTCGACCCGCAGGCCCGCACCGCCCGGGTCCAGCCGGGCACCGTGCTGGACGACCTCCAGCGCGCCGCCCGGCCGTACGGGCTGCGCTTCGGCCCCGACCCGTCCACGCACAGCCGCTGCACCCTCGGCGGCATGATCGGCAACGACTCCTGCGGCTCGCACTCGCTCGCCTGGGGGCGCACCTCGGACAACGTCGAGCGGCTGGAGCTGCTGCTCGCGGACGGCACCGAGCTGACCGTGGGCGGCCGGCTCACCCCGCAGGAGCGCGCCGCGCTCCGTGCCCTGCCCGGGCGGCCCGGTGAACTCCACCGGCAGCTCCAGGAGTTCACCGACCGCAACCTCGCCACCATCCGCCAGGGCCTGCCCGCGCTGCCCCGCCGCACCTCCGGCTACCCGCTGGACGCCCTGCTGCCCGAGCACGGCCACGACCTGGCCCGCGCGCTCACCGGCACCGAGGGCAGCTGCGCGGTGCTGCTCGGCGCGACCGTCCGGCTGGTCGAGGAGCCGCCCGCGCGCGCCCTGGTGGTGGCCGGCTACCCCGACGAGGGCGCCGCCGCCGACGCCGTCCCCGCGCTGCTGCCGCTCGGGCCGCTCACCGCCGAGGGCATGTCCGCCGACCTGATCGCCGCACTGCTCGCCGCCGGCCCCCGCCCGCCCGCGCTGGACCGGCTGCCCGCGGGCGAGTGCTGGCTCTTCCTGGAGACCGGCGGCGCCACCCCGGTCGAGGCCTACCAGGCGGCCCGCCGGCTCGCCGACGCGGTGCGCCGCGAACGCTCCGCCTCCGTCGCCCTCGTCACCGACCCGGCCGAGCAGCGCCAGCTCTGGGCCGTCCGGGAGGCGGGCGCCGGCATCGTCACCCGGCTGCCCGGCGGCGGCGAGGCCTGGCCCGGCTGGGAGGACTCCGCCGTCCCGCCCGAGCGCCTCGGCGACTACCTGCGGGACCTGCGCGCCCTGCTGCGCCGGCACAGCCTGCACGGCGTGCCGTACGGGCACTTCGGCGACGGCTGCGTGCACCTGCGGATCGACTTCCCGCTGGACGAGCCCGCCGGGGTGCTGGTCTTCCGGGAGTTCCTGGAGCAGGCCGCCGACCTGGTGGTCTCCTACGGCGGGTCGCTCTCCGGCGAGCACGGCGACGGGCAGGCCCGCGGCGAGCTGCTGCCCCGGATGTACCCGCCCGAAGTGATCGCCCTGTTCGGCGAGTTCAAACGGATCTGGGATCCCGAGCACCTGCTCAACCCGGGGGCGCTGGTCGACCCGCGCCCGCTCGACGCCGACCTGCGCTTCGTCACCGCCCCGCGCCGCCCGCTGCCGCTCGCCCTCCCGTACGAGCAGGACGGCGGCAGCCTGGCCAAGGCCGTGCACCGCTGCGTCGGCGTCGCCAAGTGCGTGGACCCGAACACCGGGGTGATGTGCCCCAGCTACATGGCCACCGGCGAGGAACGGCACTCCACCCGGGGCCGGGCCCGGCTGCTGGCCGAGATGCTGCGCGGCATGGCGGCACCTCCCGGCCGCCAGGGCGGCGCGGCGATCGCCGACGGCTGGCGCTCGACGGAGGTCCGGGAGGCCCTGGACCTCTGCCTGAGCTGCAAGGGCTGCGCGAGCGACTGCCCGGTCCATGTCGACATGGCGACCTACAAGGCCGAGTTCCTCCACCAGCACTACCGGCACCGCCCGCGCCCGCTCGCCCACTACTCGATGGGCTGGCTGCCGCTCTGGCTGCGGGCCGCCGCCCTCGCCCCCGGCGCCGCCAACACCCTCGCCCGCTCCCCGGCCGCCGGGCTGCTCAAACTGCTCGGCGGGATCGACCGGCGCCGGGTGCTGCCGGTCCTCCCGCCGGAGACCTTCACCCGCTGGTACCGCCGCCACCGCGCCGCGCACCCGGCCCCGGCGGGGGCACGGCCGGTGCTGCTGTGGCCGGACACCTTCTCCGACCACCTCCAGCCGAACGTGCTGCGCTCCGCCGTCGAGGTGCTGGAGCACCTGGGCTTCGACGTGCGGCTGCCCGCCGGCCCGGTCTGCTGCGGCCTGACCTGGTACTCCACCGGCCAACTCGGCACCGCCCGCCGGGTGTTGCGGCGCAGCCTCCGGACGCTGGCCGACACCGGACTGCCCGCCGACACCCCGGTGGTCGGGATGGACCCGAGCTGCACCGCCACCCTGCGCGAGGACCTGCCCCGGCTGCTCGGCCCGGACGGCCGCCCGCTCGCCGAACGCACCCGCACCTTCGCCGAGTTCCTCGACCAGTACGCCTCCGACGCCCCGCTCCCCCAGGTCCCGCTGGACGCCGTCACCCAGACCCACTGCCACCAGCACGCCGTCCTCGGCAGCGCCGCCGACCGCCGGGTCGAGGCCCGACTCGGCCTGCACAACCGGGTGCTGGACTCCGGCTGCTGCGGCCTGGCCGGCAACTTCGGCTTCGAGCGGGGCCACTTCGAGGTGTCCGAGGCGATCGCCGAGCGCGTCCTGCTCCCCGAGGTCCGGGCCGCCGCCCCCGACACGGTGATCCTGGCCGACGGCTTCAGCTGCCGTACCCAGATCTCCCAACTCGCCCAGGGCCGCCAGGCCCTGCACCTGGCGGAACTGATCGCCCGGGCGCTTCGGGAGCATTCCTAGGGCGCGGCGTGCTCGCCGAGGAAGGCCCCGGCGCGGGCCGCGGCCTCCTCCTTCGTCGGATAGCCGCGGTCGGCCGCGCCGCGCGCGCCGTCGGCGCCGACGCCCGCCCAGCGCCAGTCGCCGGATTCCGCCTCCTGCTCCAACTCGGCTGTTCCGCCGAACAGTTCGAGCGTGCCGTGCGGCGCCGCCGGGCGGGCCTCCGGCCACTTCTTCCGGGCCCCCTGCCGGGTGATGCCCCAGGCCGCACCCAGTTGCTCGTAGCTCGCACCGTAGGAACCCGCCGTCGCCGCCGCGATCGCGGTCAGCCGCTTGACCTCCGTGTCCACCACCTTCCAGGTGGCGAGGACGGAGAGCGCGACCTCGGCCGGGTCCGCGTTCCACATCCGGTCCTCGGGCAGCCCGGTCTCGCGCGAACGAACAGCCCTGGCAAGGGGGTTCAGGGCGTCACCGAGCGCCCTGGCCAGCTCGGACCGCTCCTCGGGGGTGATCTCGATCGATGTCATGCGACAACCATAGTTACCGAACCGGCCTACGACAACCAAAGTTACCGCCTGATTCGATCCGCGCCGAGTGGCGGATTCAGACCCCGCCGCTCGGGCGCGAAGGGAAGACCCGCGACGAGCACCCGGCAGCCGACCGCCAGGGCCTCACCGAGGAAGCCCACGCCGATCGACAACTGCACCGGCCGGGCATCCGGAGCGAGACCGAAGCGGCCGGCGAGGAGGCCGAAGCCCGCCATCACCGCGAGGGAGCCGGCGGCGACCAGGAAAGTCCGGCCGGTGTACCGCTGCCACGCCACACCGTCGCGCTCGAACAGCGTGACGGTGATGCCGCGCAGCACCCCGAGCCCGACGCCGAGCACGACACCGGCGGCCACCCAGGCGTAGTCACCCGCGCCCAGACCCGGGTGCCGCACCAGCGACCAGAACCCGATCGCGGTCAGCACCACCGGCGGCGCGAACAGGTCCCGGGCATTGAGCGGCTCCCCACGCAGCCGCCGGATCACCACCACCACGACCACGACGGCGATCAACCCCGCTTGCAGCCAGACGTTCATCGACACACCCCTCCCCGGGATTTTTTTAGCTCGACCATGCTAAATAAGCAATTTAGCTCGACCGTGCTATAACGGCAACATGCCCAAGATCGTGGACCCCGCGGAACGCCGCCAGGCCGTCGCCGACGCCGTGCTCCGCGTCGCCGCCCGAGAGGGGCTGGAACGCGCCTCGCTGCGCAACGTCGCGGACGAGGCCGGGCTCGCCATCGGCTCGGTACGGCACTACTTCGCCGGCAGCTCCGAACTGATGATCTTCGCGATGCAGGAGCTGGCCCGCCGCATCGACAGCCGGATCCGCACCCACGCCCGCACCCTGCTCGACCCGGAGGGCGGCACCGACCGCCGCACACAGGTCGAGGAACTCCTCACCGAGACCCTCCCCCTGGACGCCGAGCGCCGGGAGGAGTCCGCGCTCTGGCTGTCCTTCGTCACCGCTGCCCGCACCCGCCCCGAACTCCGCTCCCGCGCCGCCGAGTTGCAGGCCGGACTGGACGAACTGATCCACCGCGTCCTGACGGAGGCCGAACACTCCGGCGCCCTGGCGCCCGGCCTCGACCTCGCCGTCGAGACCCGCCGCCTCTCCGCCCTGCTCGACGGCCTCACCCTCCAGGCCGTCCAGCACCCGGACCTGGTCGGCCCGGACGAACTGCGCGCCGTGCTGCGCCGCCACCTCGACACGCTGGCCGGACGATGCCCTGATTGATTCGCCGCGTCCCTGACCCGCCACGGCTGGCACTGACCCCCCGGCCCGGATCAGCCGACGCCGTCAGGCCCCGGCCTTGGCCGCCTCCTCCGCGGGCGCCTCCTCCGCGCAGACCGCCGACACGAACTCCGCAACCCGGGCCTGCGGCAGCCCGCGCGCGATGTCCGCCTCGCTGATCATCCCGACCAGCTTGTGCTCCGGGTGGTTGATCACCGGCAGCCGGCGCACCCGGTACTGCTCCATCACCCGTAGCACCTGCTCCGCGTCCTCGTCCGCCTCCACCGTCATCGGCCGGCCCAGGGCCAGCTCGCCCGCCGTCACCCCGGCCGGGTCCCGGCCCTCGGCGACGCAGCGCAGCACGATGTCGCGGTCGGTCACGATGCCCAGCAGCTTGTCGTCCTCCCCGCAGATGGGCAGCGCGCCGACGTGCCGTTCCCGCATGATCCGGGCGGCGGCGGCGAGCGTCTCGTGCTCGCGGATGCACTCCGCGCCCGGGTGCATGATGTCGCTGGCTCTGGTCATG
Organism: Kitasatospora sp. NPDC059812; assembly: GCF_042732075.1. NCBI lineage: Bacteria > Bacillati > Actinomycetota > Actinomycetes > Kitasatosporales > Streptomycetaceae > Kitasatospora > Kitasatospora sp. NPDC059812. Next base: position 110,484 of record NZ_JBHWIO010000003.1, on the reverse strand, counting down.
ATCCCGCCTCCTGGCCTGGCTTCCGCCCCCTGTCCATCCTGGTCCGGGCCCGCGGCGGCCGCCACCGGGCGCCGGTCAGGCCGCCTGGTCCGGCTCCGCGCGCCCGCCCGGCGCGTCCGCATCCGGCACCGGCGACTGGTCCAACAATTCCTCCAGTGGCGGGAGTTCGTGCTTCGAGCTGTCCTGCTCGACCTCCGCCTTCGCCGCCTCCTCCCGCTCCACGGCGGCCCGTTCGGCGCCCTTCGCCGCTGCCGCCGCGGCGTTCACCGCGGCCCGCTGCTGGTTGTCCGTCGCACTGTCCAGGAAGCGCAGCAGCTCCACCGGGAAGGGCAGCACCAGCGTCGAGTTCTTCTCCGCTGCCACCTCCACCACCGTCTGCAGCAGCCGCAGTTGGAGCGCCGCCGGGGTCGCGCTCATCACCGCCGCCGCCTCCGACAACCGGGCCGAGGCCTGGAACTCACCGTCCGCCGTGATGATCCGCGCCCGCCGCTCCCGCTCGGCCTCCGCCTGCCGCGCGATCGAGCGCTTCATCGACTCCGGCAGCGCGACGTCCTTGATCTCCACCCGGTCGATCTCGATGCCCCAGCCCAGCGCCGGGCTGTCGATCATCAACTCCAGCCCCTGGTTGATCGGTTCGCGGTTGGCCAGCAGGTCGTCCAGCTCGCTCTTGCCGATGATCGAGCGCAGCGAGGTCTGCGCCACCTGGGAGATCGCGAAGTGGTAGTCCTGCACGTTGACGATCGCCTTCACCGGGTCCTCGACCCGGAAGTACACCACCGCGTCCACCCGGACGGTCACGTTGTCCCGGGTGATGCCCTCCTGCGCCGGGATCGGCATCGTCACGATCTGCACGTTCACCTTGCGCAGCTTGTCCGCGATCGGCAGCAGCCCCACCAGCCCGGGCTCGCGCACATCCCTGCGCACCCGGCCGAAGCGGAACACCACTCCCTTCTGGAACTGCTGGACGACCCGGACGCTCAGGCCCGCCCAGATCGCCCCCAGCCCGACCAGCCCCCCGATGGCACCCAGCACCGCATCGACGATCATCGCGGCCTCCTTGCGGCCTCGGCGAGGCCTCCTCGCGCACCAGCCAGCCCCGGCCGTCGCCGACCCGGCCCAGCCGGGGGGCCGCCGGAGCAGCTGATTCCACGCTACGCCTGCCCGGGCAGGCCGGCGCAGGGCCGATACGGGCCCGGCACGAGCTCGGTGCACGGCCGATGCGGGCCCGGTGCGAGCCCTAGGAGGGCTTTGTCAGGTCCTGTAGTGGGGGTCGGGGGGTTGTCCGGCCTCGAACGTCGCTGCGAGACGATCACCCGCTCGGGGATCGGTGGGGCGGTGGTGACCGGTTCGTCCCGCGGGGTTGAGCGGGAGTCCGGGTCGGGCCGTCCGCCGACAGCCCGACCCCGGCCCTGTTCTGTTACGACCACTCCGGGTGCGGGGCCGTGATGCTCCCGAACTGGTACGAGTTGTTGGGGAGGGTGAAGACGTACTCGTGCGGGTCGTTGTGCGCGGACTCCAGCTTGTTCGGGACGCTGTGGTAGCCGAGCGCGTAGAGGTTCCGGGACGGGGCCCAGGTGTTGTAGCAGTAGATGGCGTTGCGCTTGGTCGCCATGTGCCCGGCAGGGATGTCCAGCACGTAGGCGGCACCGTTCGCACGGGAGCCGAGCGGCTGGTCGTAGGCGTAGACGAAATTGAAGCGCACGTCGGTGAGTTTGCCCTCGCGGGCCAGTTGCACGGCCGCGTCGGCGATCGCCTTGTGGGTGTCGGTGATCTCCAGCCAGCCCGCGGTGAACTTGTGCGAGGCGCCCGGGTACTGCCGCGCGATGGACGCGATCTTCGACTTGACCGTGGCGACGAACCGGGCGAAGGCATCGGGCCCCCCGTAGGGGGAGTCGACGATCTTCAGGTTGATCACCTTGTCGACCCCGAGGGTGGCGGCAGAGGCCATGAACTCGGCCGTCCGGCAAGGGACGATCTTGCTGCTGCCGTCGGTCGGCCAGTTCACCCCGTGGTGGCCGCCGGCCGCGCAGGGGTGCCGGTCCGAGCCTGTGGTCAGCGGGCAGGGATCGGTGTTCATCAGCTTCGCCAGCCCGTCGTTCTCTCCCCGTGTCACCAGCACGAGGTACACCGGCCGGCCGGCCGCCTTGTGCTCCAGGATCGCCCCGGCCAGGCCCAACGCCTCGTCGTCCTGGTGCGGCGAGTAGAAGATCGCCGGCGGTGCCGCCGCCGACGCCTCGGTCGCCCACATGCCGGAACTCAGCACCGTCGCGCCGGCCAGCGCGCCGGCCGTCAGGACCTGCCGTCGAGACGGACCCGCGTACCCGTTCTCCACCATTGCTGCCTCCCGGTCCCACCGGACCTTCTCGCCACCGCCCCGATCACCGGGCCCAACCCGGTCGACGGGCCACCGTCACCCGGCGGTTCAACCAGGCCACCGTCCAGACCGCCCAGCGGGTGCGGCGGGACAGGGCCCAGTAGGGCTTTGTCGGGCGCCACGGATGGTCAGGCGAGGGGAGGGATGCCTCACCCGCCCAGGCCCCCCTGGACCGGTGCCTGCCCGATATGCGACCGACCCGCATCCGCCCCGCTCCCACCACAGGACCTGACGAAGCCCTACTAGGATCGGGGCCATGCCGCAGTCCGCCGCCGCCGACGACCCCGGCCACCCCCGCCACCCCGCCGAGGCCGCCGCCCGCGCCATCTCGCTCACCGCGCTGGACCGCGTCGTCACCGACTGCCGGGCCTGCCCGCGCCTGGTCGAGTGGCGCGAGGAGACCGCCCGCACCAAGCGCCGCGCCTACCTGGACTGGGACTACTGGGCCCGCCCGATCCCCGGCTTCGGCCCGCCCGACGCCCCGCTCGTCCTGGTCGGCCTCGCCCCCGCCGCCCACGGCGCCAACCGCACCGGCCGGATCTTCACCGGCGACCCGTCCGGCGACCTGCTCTACGCGGCGCTCTACGACCTCGGGCTCGCCAACCGCCCCGAGTCCGTCCGGTACGGCGACGGCCTGCACCTGCGCGGCGTCCGCATCACCGACCCGGTCCGCTGCGCCCCGCCCGACAACAAGCCCAGCACCGCCGAACGCGACACCTGCCGCCCCTGGATCACCCGTGAACTCCAGTTGCTGCGCCCCACCGTACGGACCGTCGTCGCCCTCGGCGGCTTCGCCTGGCAGGCCCTCCTGCCCGCCCTCGCGCAGGCCGGCTGGCAGGTCCCCCGGCCCCGCCCCGCCTTCGGCCACGGCGCCCTGGCCGTCCTCCCCGCCACCGACGGCGGCCCCGCCCTCCAGCTGTACGGCTGCTACCACGTGAGCCCGCGCAACACCAACACCGGCCGCCTCACCACCCCCATGCTCCGCGCCCTGCTCCGCACCGCCGCCCGGTCGGCCGGGCTGGAACCGGCGCCGGAGTAGGTCCGACGGCACCGACCCCCGTACGGTGCCGTCGGACCCGCCCCGACCAGCCGGGCCCCCGGCCGACCGGGCCCGCACTCAGTCGAACCGCCGGGTCGCGGTGATCCCGCCGTCCACCGGCAGGGTCACCCCGGCCACGTACGACGCCCGGTCGCTCAGCAGCCAGGCCGCCGCCTCCGCGATCTCGGTGTCCGAGCCCGCCCGGCCCAACGGGGTGGAGCGGACCACCAGGGCGTCGAACTCCGGGCCGGACGCGAAGAACCGCTCCGTCGAGGGCGTCCGCACCACGCCGGGCGCGACGGCGTTGACCCGGATGCCGTGCCGGGCGTAGTCGGCGGTGGCCGCCTTCACCAGGCCGGTCAGGCCGTGCTTGGCGGCCTGCTGGACGCCGTCCCCGAAGCCGCCCACCAGCGCGCCCACCCCGGAGTTGAGCACCACCGCGCCGCCCCGACCGCCCGCCGCCATCGCCCGCAGCTGGGCCCGCAGGCAGAGCCAGCTGCCGCGCAGGTTGAGCGCGTGGGTGTCGTCCCACTCGGCCTCGGAACGCTCGGCGAGCGGGGCCGGCGACAGGCCGGAACCCGCGTTGTCGAAGGCCGCGTCCAGCCGGCCGTACGTCGTGAGCGCCGCCTCGACCGTCCGCTCGGCGCCCTCCGCGGTGGTCAGGTCGGCGGCGACGGCCACCGCCCGGGCCCCGCCTGCCCGCAGGGCGGCGGCCAGCGCCTCCACCTCGGCGCCGGAGCGGGCGGCCAGCACCAGCAGCGCGCCCTCCCGGGCGAACAGCCGGGCGGCGGCTGCACCGATGCCGCGCCCGGCGCCGGTGACGATCGTGACCTTGTCGTCGAGAAGTCCCATGCGGCGAGCCTCCCGGCGCCCCGCCCGGGCCACCAGCGGCCAGCCCTTCCCGGGGACGGGCCGACCAGGGACCAGCCGGCCAGGGACCAGCCGACCGAGGACGGGCCAGCCAGGGACGGCCAGGTCCTGGCTAACCCCACCCGGCTGTGGCAGCGTGACCGCATGCCCGAGACCCCGCTGGGCGCGTTCCTGCGCGCCCGCCGCGCCCGCCTCGCGCCCGCCGAGGCGGGCCTGCCCCCGGCCGGGCGCCGCCGGACGCCCGGGCTGCGCCGCGAGGAGGTGGCGGCTCGCGCGGGCATCTCCGCCGACTACTACGCCCGGCTGGAGCAGGGCCGCCAGCGGGTGCCCACCGGCCCGGTCCTCGACGGCATCGCCGAGGCCCTGCAACTGGCCGGGGCGGAGCGCGCCTACCTGCACCGGCTGGCCGCCCGGCACCGCGCACCGGCCGGGGCGCCGCCCGAGCCGCCGGCCGTCTCCGCCACCACCCTGGCGCTGCTGGACACCCTGGACGCCGCGCCCGCCTTCGTCACCGGCCCGACCTTCGAACTCCTCGCCTGGAACCGCCCGGCCGGCCTGCTGATGGCCTGGCCGGAACGGCGCCCGCCCCACGAGCGCAACCTGCTCTGGCAGGTGTTCTGCTGCCCGTACGGGGACCGCTCGCAGGGCAACCTCGCGGCCACCGGCTCGATCGGCGCGGACCTCGCCGCCTCGCTGCGCGCCCACCACGCGGACCGCCCCGGCGACCGCGGGCTCACCCGTCTGGTCCGCCGGATGTCCTCGGACAGCCCGGCCTTCGCCGCACTGTGGGACCGCCACCGGGCCGGGCCGCCCGGCCCCGGCCGGCTCCACATCCGCCACCCGGCCCTGGACACCGACGTCCTGGACTACACCGTGCTCGCCCTGCCCGAGGAGGGCCGGTACGTCTTCGCGTGCCTCGCCCCACCCGGCAGCCGCGCCCGCCACGCCTTCGCCGCCACCCACGACGCGGCCCCGGCCCACGCGGCGCCGTTCTAGGTTGGGCCTAGGTTTGGCCTAGGTCCTGTCCGGCCAATCTTGGCGGGCCCGCGACGCCGGGCATCCCGCCTGGACGCACGCCCGAATCGCCCAAGTACGTCCAGTACGAGGGCGGTCCGGGCGCACGCCCAGCCGGGCGCCCAACGCCGCGGGCTGATCCGCCAAGATCGACCGGACAGGACCTAGCCGAACCGCGGCAGCTTGCGCCCCGCCGCCCGGGCCCACACTTGGGGCAGCCGGGACCGGGCCGTCTCGGCGGCGGTGAGCTGGCGGGCGTAGAGCACCCCGAGGCCGAAGGGCTCGCCGCTGTCGGCGGCCTGCCCGGCGAGGGTGCCGGCGGCGACCACCGCGTCCTGGTGCTCGCCCAGCAGTTCCTGGACGGCCTTCATCCGGTCCGTGTACCGCTCGGCGGCCGCGCCGACCGCCGGGGCGGCGGTCTCGCCGGCGTAGCGGGCGCGTTTGGCGGCCTTGCGGGCCTCGTGCAGGGCGCGGTCGCGCTGCTCGGCGGGCCCGGCCCCGGTGTCGAGGGCCGCCCGGACGCGCTCGCCGGTGCGGTGCTGCTCGCGCTCGGCGATCCGGGCCAGCTCGGGGACGGCGTCACGGCCGGCCCGGCGGCGCAGCGGGGGGTCGGCGAGGAGGGTGGCGAGGGCGTCGGCGAGGGCGCGGCGGCGCGGGCTGTCGAGGGCCGCGAGCACCTCGGGCCAGGCCTGCCGGTACTCGGCCCGCCCCCACCGCTCCAGCTCCGCCGCGACCCGCTCCGGCCGGCAGGCGGCGGGCAGTGCCCGGGCCTGGGCGGCCAGCCGCTCGGCGAGCACCTCGCCGTCCCGGGCGCGGCCGAGGGCGGCCGCGAGCCAGCGCAGTTCGGCGACCAGGTGGTCGGTGGCCCCGGGGGCGAACAGCCGCCGGAAGGTCCGCAGGGCGCTGCGCAGCCGTCGGCAGGCGACGCGCATCCGGTGCACCGCGTCCGGTTCGTCCGCCCGGACGGCGTCGTCGAGGCCGGCCAGTACCGCCGCCTGGGCCCCGAGTCGGTCCAGCAGCACCTGCCCCACCGTGGTGGCGGGTCGCGCCATGAGCGCTCACCCCCTCATCGGGGTCGCCGGGAACGCCTTCCAGGCTACGGGTCCGGGCGCACGACGACGACCAGGACCGCGACGGGAACGAGCAGGCCCGGGACGGGGACGAGCCAGGCCCGGGACGACCGCTCGGCGCACACGACGCCGACCCGCACGAACAGCGAAGCGGTCCCGGCTGAGCGGACGTCAGGCGGGTGAACGAACGGCCTCCGGCGGGCAACGCTTCCACTCCCCGGGTACGCGCCCTCGTGCCGGATGTAAGCGTCGTGGCATACTCCGGGACGTGACGACCTCCACCCATGCGATCAGGGCCCTGCGGGCCGCGGTGTTCACCGCGCTCGCCGTGCCGCTGTCCGCGCTGGGCCAGGTGGTCATCACGGGTCGCCCGCTGCCGCTCTCGCTGGTGGCGGCCGCGACCGCCGTCGTCTTCCTGGTCGCGGCCGCGCTGGCCGGCGGGGAGCGGCGGCTGCTGCACATCTCCAGCGTGCTGGTGCCGGTCGAGCTGCTGCTCAACACGACGTTCAACCTGGGGCAGGCCGGCTGTGGGCCGATCCTGTCCGAGCACGTGCCCGCGCGCGGTGTGAACCTGCTGGTGTGTGGCGGCGGTTCGGTGGACGGGTCGCTGCTGGCCGGTCCGCTGGGCCATGTGGGGCCGCTGGCCCCGGCGGCGACCCAGGTGCTGCTCCTGCTGGTGCACCTGGTGATCGCGCTGGCCGCCGCGGCCTGGCTGCGGCTGGGCGACGCGGCCCTGTCGGGCCTGGCCCGGTCGCTGCGCGCGCTGCGCCAGTCGCTGGCCCGCCCGTTGCGCGCCCTGGTCCTGCTGCTGCTCCCGGCTCCGGTTCGGCCGGTGCTGCGGGTGCCGCTGCCGGTGTCGGACCGCGTGCGGCCGCGCCGCGAGGACGTGGTGCTGAGCCCGGCTCCCCGGCGTGGTCCGCCGGTTCTCGCGCCTGCCTGCTGACCCGCCCGAGGCCGTAGGGCCGCCGCGCACGTTCGTCCGCAGGCAGCGCGCACAACTCCCGCGTTCACTCGATCCCGCCGCACCCGGTGCGGTTTCCCGCGCGCATCCGCGCGCCGCGTACAGGAGTTGCCTTCCATGGCTCAGACCCCCAGCAAGCAGCAGGCCAAGCGCATCAGTGCCCGTGAGCGGATCCAGGAGGCGCAGCGCATCGAGCAGGCGGCCTCGAAGCGCCGCCAGCGGATCGTCGTGGCGGTGTCCGCCGTCGCGGTGCTCGCCCTCGCGGGCGGAGCGGCGGTCGCGATCAACTCGGCGTCCGGCAAGAAGGACTCGACGGCGGCCGCCGATGCGGCCGCGCCGACGGAGCTGGTCGTCCCGGCGAACGCCTCCGGCCCGGACGGCACGGTGATCACCTACGGCAAGGCCGACGCCCCGCACACCATGGAGGTGTACGAGGACTTCCGCTGCCCGGTCTGCAAGCACTTCGAGGCGGCGAACGGCGAGGCGGTCAAGAAGCTGACCGAGGACGGCTCGGTCAAGGTGGAGTTCCACCTGGCGGCGTTCCTGGACAACGCCCTCGGCGGCAAGGGCTCGCGCACCGCGCTGGCCGCCGCGGGCGCCGCGCTGAACGAGGGCGTGGACAAGTTCAAGCAGTTCCACGACGTGCTGTACGCCAACCAGCCCGACGAGCGGAAGGACGACTTCGGCAACGTCAACCACATCCTCGACCTGGCCGGCCAGGTGCCCGGGCTGAAGACGGACGCCTTCGTGAAGGCCGTCACCGACAAGACGTACGCGCCGTGGGCGGCGAAGGTCGCGGAGGCGTTCAACGGCAGCGGGGTGACGGGCACCCCGACGGTCAAGGTGGACGGCAAGCCGATCACGCTGTTCAGCGGCCAGTCCACGGTGACGCCGGAGCAGTTCACCGCCCAGGTGAAGCAGGCCGCCGGCCTGAAGTAAGCAGGGCACCACCGGCCCGGCCGAACCCCGGCCGGGCCGGCTCCTCCCAGCCACCGGAGTGTGCTGCCATGACCGCCGCTACCTCTGTGCACCTCTCCCCTCCCGCCCCCGGCGACGCCGGCCGTGCGCCGGTCGGCGCGGGCCGGGCGTTCTCCCTGCTGCTGTTCCTCGGCGGGCTGATCGGGCTGGCCGCCTCGGCCGTCCTGACCTTCGACAAGCTCCGCATCCTGGAGAACCCGTCCTACGTCCCCAGTTGCAACCTCAATCCGGTGATCAGCTGCGGTTCGGTGATGCGCACCGAGCAGGCGGAGGTCTTCGGGTTCCCGAACCCGCTGCTCGGGCTGGCCGCCTTCGGCGCGCTGGCGGCGGTCGGGGCGGGGCTGCTGGCCGGTGCCGCGTACCGGCGCTGGTTCTGGCTGGGCCTGCACGCGGGCACCCTGCTGGGTGTGGTGTTCGTGCACTGGCTGATCGACGAGGCGCTGTACCGGATCGGCGCGCTGTGCCCGTACTGCATGGTGGTGTGGGCGACGGTGGTGGTGCTGTTCTGGTACACGACGCTGCACAACCTCCGGACGGGGGTGATCCCGGCGGGTCCGCGGCTGCGGCCGGTCGTGCGGGAGGCGGCGCGCTACCACTGGGCGGTGCCGGTGCTGTGGGCGGCGGTGATCGCGCTGCTGATCCTCAACCGGTTCTGGTACTACTGGAGCACGCTGGCCTGACGGACCTGACCGACTGGCATATTTGACGGACCGTCAGCCGACGTACCCCGTGGAGTGCAGCAGCGCGGTGGCGCCGGTCCGCCGGGCCGCCAGGGCCCGGGTGAGCCGGCGCGCCGCGCAGGGGTGCAGCAGTGCGGCCGCCCGGGCGGGGGTGAAGTACCCGTACTCGGCGATCTCCTCGGCCTGCACCCGGATGGTCGCGCCGGCCGGGACCGTTCCGCCGTCGAACATGAACTGCACGGCGGGGTGGGCGTGTTCGCCCTGGCCCGGGATCGGGTCGCGCCACTCGACGACGAGCAGCCGCAGCTCGCCGGCCACCAGCCCGGTCTCCTCTCGCAGTTCGCGGGCGGCGCATTCGGCGGGGCCCTCGCCCGGGTCCATCCCGCCGCCGGGGAACTGCCACTGGGCGCGGTAACTGGCCTTCAGCAGCAGGACGTCGCCACCTTCGCCGGTGAGCAGCACGCTGCAGCCGACGTAGGCGCGCAGCAGTCCGGCCAGCCAGTCCTGTTCCGAAAGCCAGGTGTCCGTCATCGCGCCTCCTCCGCCGGTGCCCCGTCGCGGTGGTTACTCTGCCGCAACCCCCATGCCGGATCCGGCGGTTCGTACCTAATCCACCCGATCGGGTACTCGACGCACGAGAGCTCCTACCCGAAGACCGCCCGCCGGTAGGCGTTACGCAGGTCGGTGAGCGGCTGGATGCCGCGGTCGTAGTGGACCTTGTTGGTGAGCAGCAGCGCCCAGCGGCCGAGCCGCCGGGAGATCCAGATGCCGGTGCCGGTGAAGCCGTAGTGGACGAAGGTGCCCTCGGCGGGGTCGGTGCCGGGGGCGTGCAGCCAGGACAGGCCGCGGGCGGGGGCGAGACCGCCGGTCTGTTCGCGCAGCGACTCGGCGATCCAGGCCTCGCCCCAGGGCAGTTGGGGCGGCGGGGCGAGCAGCGCGGCGAGGAAGCGGGCAAGGTCGCGGGCGGTGGAGAAGGCCCCGGCGTTGCCGCAGACGCCGCCGAGCAGCCGGGCCGAGGGGTCGTGGACGACGCCGCACAGGTGGCTCCCGGCCTGCGGGTCGTACTCGGTGGGCGCGGTGCGGGCGGTGTCGGCGGGGCCGAGCGGCCCGTACCGGGTGTCGGCCATGGCGAGCGGCCGCCAGATCCAGCGACTGGCGAGCTCGTCCAGCGGCGCGCCGCCGAGGTCCTCGACGAGGTAGCCGAGCAGGACGGCGGCGCGGTCGGTGTACTCGACGGCCGTGCCGGGCGCGCGATGCAGCGGGGCGGCGACCACCCCGGCCCGGATCGCCGCGAGGTCGCGCCCGTAGAGCTGCTCGAATCCGGTGTGCGGGAGCATTCCGGCGGTGTGCGCGAGGAGTTGACGGATCGTCACCACGCTGACGGGGTGCCCGGAGGCGGGCGGCCACCAGCGGCCGAGCGGTTCGTCGAGCGGGAGCCGCCCGGCCTGCCGGAGCACTCCGGCGCAGGGCCAGAGGGCGACGATCTTGGTGAGGCTGGCGAGGTCGTACCGGGTGTCCGGCCCGGGGGCGAGCCGGGCGTACGGGCCCTGCCCGAGCACGCCGTGCGCGCCGCCGCCGAGCGCCCCTCCGGCATCGCCGACGGCCCAGACGGCGCCGGCCCCGACGGTGCGCACGCCGCCCCGGACCAGCTGGTCCAGCTCCCCGCCGGGCGCGGCCAGGGCGGGGAGCCGGTCGGCTCCTGGCGGTTGCTGGCTCATCGTCCCCCCTCAGAGGTGTCGTGAGCCTACCCGCCGGGCGGGCCGGTCAGGCCGCCGCGGGCAGTTCCTTGCCGAGGCAGATGCTCTGCGGGTGATCGCGGTAGATGCCGAACTTCCGGATCGCCGCGTACCCCTCGGACCCGTACAGCGCCACGGCCTCGGGCTGCTCGGTGCCGGTCTCCAGGATGACGCGGGTGCGGCCGGCCTCGGCGGCGGTCTGCTCCAGGCGGCGCAGCACCGCCCGGGCCAGGCCACGGCCGCGGGCGGCGGGGACCACGAACATCCGCTTCAGCTCGACGTCGCCGTCGCGCAGCCCGTCCGGCCCGGCCTGCTTGGCCCGCCAGCCCCCGCAGGCGACCGGCCGGCCGTCGAGGTAGGCGATCAGGAACAGGCCGGCCGGCGAGTCGAAGTCGTCGAGGTGCAGCACGGTCTCGTCGGGGTCGCCGTAGCGGCGGACGTACTCCTGCTGCACCTCCGCCGACAGGGCCTGGGCGTCGGGGTGGGCGTAGCCGGTGACGCGGAACTCGACGGTTCCGGCCTCCATGGTGGTGCTCTTCATGAGGGAAGAGCCTACGACCTGGATCAGCGGGCCTCGAAACGGGCGACCAGCTCGCTCTTGCCGAACATCCGTGCGGTGTCGACGGCGTTCGGGGTGCCGGCGGTGGGGTCGGCGCCGCCGTCCAGCAGGACGGTCAGCACGTCCTCGGCGCCCTTGAAGACGGCGCCGGCGAGCGGGGTCTGGCCGCGGTCGTTGGCGCGGTTCGGGTCGGCGCCGCGCGCCAGCAGGGCTTCGACGGTGGCGGCGTGGCCGTGGTAGGCGGCGAGCATGAGCAGGGTGTCGCCGCGGTCGTTGGTGAGGTCGGCGGGCGCACCGGCGTCCACGTAGGCGGCCAGGGTGTCGGTCTCGCCGGCGCGGGCGGCGTCGAAGAGCTTTCCGGCCAGGGCGATCACCTCGGCGTCGGGGGCGCCGGGAGCGTCGGCGGGCTGCTGGTTGGCGGCGTCGGTCATGGCGGGCGGCCTTTCCGGTCTGTGGGTTCTGCGGGCTCTGCGGGTGGCGGAGTGCGGCTGGAGGAGCTGCGCGTACCGCACCGTAGCGGCCGGGTGCCGGGCCGGGCCAGCGCGCATCCGGATGGCGGATGGCGGCCCTCGAACGGCGGCCATCCGGGCGAACTTCCCCGACCCCCCGGAAACCTCCCGCCCACCCGGCGGGAATGCCTCGCCGCGCTGGAACTGCGCGGGACACGGCCCCACCCCGGCCGATCCGCCCGCCTTCGCCCGAACTCCAGGGCGACGTTGAACGGGAAACCACCCATTTGCACCGTTCCATCATCTATTACTTTTTGTCACGATTAGCGCACTTTCCGTAACACCGTCCCCGTCCCCCCTCCCCGAGGAGCAGAACGTGATCCTCTCGATTTCCGGCATCGTCCTGTTCGGCACCATCGCCTTTCTGTTCTTCCGCAGGGACGGGCTAAAGGTCTCCCACGCCGTCGTCTGCGCCCTCTTCGGCTTCTACGTCGCCGGCTCCTCGATCGCCCCGAGCATCACCGCCGGCGGTGCCAGCCTGGCGAGCCTGCTCGGCGGCCTCAAGTTCTAGGGCGTGTCTGACAATTCCCGCCGGGCGCGCGACGCTCCCCCAGCCTGGCGGCCGGGAGGTGCCCCCAGGCATCCCGCCTGGACGCACCGGCGAAACGTCCAAGTACGGCCCAGTGCGAGGACGCTTCGCCGGCACGCCCAGCCGGGCGCCCACCGCCGCGCGCTGATCCGACGCGAATTGTCAGACACGCCCTAGGCCCTGTCCGGCCGGACAGGGCCCAGGCCCCACGTTCCAGGCGCTGCCACTCCCCCGCACGGGCCCGGGCGCGGATCCCACCGCCCCGGGTCCCGTCGTACCGGCTCCGCCCCCGCCACCCGACCCGTCCCACTCGCCCGGGGAGTCAAGGAATGCCGCTCCAACGCCATCTCAGCAAGGGCCGCGAGATCGCCCGAACCGCCGGGGACCACGCCTCCGACATGTTCGCCCCGCTCTCCGTGATCGGCCGCGGACTGCGCCACCACGCGGGCTGGGCCAAGGACCGCTGGAACGCCACCCCGAAGGAGCGCCGCGGCCCGACGCTGTTCCTCTCCGCCGCGATGCTGGTCGGCGTCTACCTGCTGCCGCACGGCCTGCTGTTCGCCCTGATCGCCCTGATGGCCAGCTCCGCCTGGACCGGCCGGGCCCCCAAGCCGGCACCCGCCCCGCCCGCCCCGGACGTCGCCGACATCAAGCTCGGCGCGCTCTACGCGGCGCTCACGCCGTACCTGTGCGGCCCCGAGGACGCCAACCCGCTGTACCACTACGAGGGCCACTACAAGCGCGCCTTCGGCTCCTGGGAGTTCGACGACGAGGGCCGGCTCTCCCGGCTGGAACTCGGCTACCCGGCGTACTTCACCGACACCGAGCCGAGCGCGCGGGCCCGGATCGAGCAGGTCGTCCAGGGCAAGGCCGGCCGGGCCCGGGAGTACCGCTTCGACTGGGACGAGGAGTCCAACCGGCTGCGGATCGCCGCGCTCACCCCGCTGCCCGCCGACATCGTCGCCCAGCGCTTCGTGGCCGCCCCCGGCGAGATCGTGCTCGGCTTCACCGACGAGGACGGCACCGCCCGGACCATCCCGGTCTTCCAGGGCGGCGCGATCGCCCAGCAGCCGCCGGTCGTCTGGCGCACCGGCCCGCGCTCGGCCGAGCCGCACCTGCTGGCACTCGGCGTCACCGGCTACGGCACCTCCAGCCTGATCCGCTCGATCGCGCTCCAGGCGCTCCCGTACGGGGACCTGGTGGTGGTCGACGGCGCGGGCACCGGGGAGCACGCCTGCCTGGTCAACCGGCCCGGCGTGCACACCGTGGAGACCAGCCTGCACGGCGCGCTGGCCGCGCTGGAGTGGGCCTCCCAGGAGACCGAGCGCCGGCTCGCCGCGCTGAACGCCGCCCGGCACGCCGGCACCGCGCCGCCCGAGGACGCCACCCGTCCGCTCTGGCTGCTCCTGGACCACCCGACCGAGCTGAGCGAGCTCGCCCACGCCGAGGGCCGCCCGGACCCGCAGGACCTGCTGGAGCTGCCGCTGCGGCACGGCCGCGCCGCCCGCGTCACCGTGGTGATCGCCGACGACATCGAGGCCAGGGGCCGGATCACCGCGACCGTGCGCTCCACCACCCGGGCCCGGGTGCTGCTCGGCCCCGCCGGCCCCGAGGAGGGCCACGCCGTGCTCGGCGCGCCGCTGGACATCGTGCCCGCCGCGCACGCCCCCGCCGGCCGCGGCTACGCCCGGATCGGCAACAGCACCCCCGTCCGGCTCCAGGTGCCCGCCACCGTCGACCCGCTGGACGAGGAGGCCCCGGCCCAGCTGCGGGACGCGGTGATCGCCCTGCTGCCGCACCGCGACACCCGCACCGAGGCCGCCGCCGAACTGCCGCCCCGGCCGGAGCGCCCGCCGGTGGCCCTGCCGGCCGATCCGGCCCCCCGGGCCCACCCGGTCGACCTCGCCAAGGGCGAGCCGATGATCCGTTCCCGCCCGATCTCCTGACCGCGGCGGACGGGGGCGGCGGCGCTCGTCGAATCCCGTCCCGGTAGGCTCGTCCAGGAAAGGCCGACCGATCACCAGATGTGAAATAGGTGACACCTAGGGTGATATCCACGGCCAGATGTGACAAATCGGGCGCCGATGGGTACAAACAGGGGCGGCACGACAGACGACGCATGTCCCGGGACGGGAATCTTCGTCGGAAGCCGAGCGTTGACCGAACGACGAAGAACAGCGACCACTAGTCCTGTGGGCTATAAGCCCGGGAGGCACGATTCATGAGCGAGCGAGCTCTCCGCGGCACGCGACTCGGGGCCACTAGCTACGAGACCGACCGCGGTATCGATCTGGCTCCCCGCCAGACCGTCGAGTATGCATGTCAGAACGGACACCGATTCGAGGTTCCTTTCTCGGTCGAGGCGGAGATCCCCCAGGCCTGGGAATGCCGCTTCTGTGGCCAGGAGGCGGTACTTCTCGACGGCGACGAGCCGGAAGAGAAGAAGGTCAAGCCGACGCGTACCCATTGGGACATGCTGATGGAGCGCCGGACCCGTGAGGAACTGGAGGAGGTACTGGCCGAGCGACTGGCCGTGCTCCGCTCCGGCGGAATGAACCTCGCGGTGCACCCGCGGGACACCCGCAAGAGCGCCTGACCTCGCTCCCGCCACGGCGGGAGGACGCGAAAAGGGACCCTGGTCACCAGGGTCCCTTTCGCGTTCCCGCCTCGCGGTACCCCGGGCGGGAACGCGGGACGGGAGGGGCGGTCAGCCCGAGATCGGCGGGCGGTACGTGGTGTCCGGGCCCTGCGGACCGCGCGGGCCGTCGCCGGGCTCCACCACCTCGCCCTGGATCACCTTGCCGTCCGGGCGGTGGATGCGCAGCTGCTCCTGCAGCCGCATCGCGTCCGCGAACGGGTCCGCCCCGGCGGCGACGGTGCTGCGCAGCGCCTTGTCGGCCACCCGGCGGCCACCGGCCCGCCAGAGCGCCCGGGTGGGCGGGAACAGCAGGGTGAGCGCCACCAGGTCCGACAGGAAGCCCGGGACGATCAGCAGCAGGCCCGCCAGCACCGTCAGACTGGTGCCGGTCTGGGGCTGCTCGGACTTCGGGTCCTTGCTCTGCTCGATCGCCGCGGACAGCGCCTTCAGCCCGGCCCGCTTGATCAGCGAACCGCCGATCAGCGCGCCCGCGATGAGCAGCAGCACGACGACGAATCCACCCAGCCACGAGCCCACTTGGACCAGCAGCCAGATCTCCAGCACCAGCCAGGCGGTGATCAGCAGCGGCAGCACCCGGCGGAGCTTGCCGCGCGGGGCCGGACGGGCGGGGGTAGCTTGCTGGGTCACGGTACGAATCCACTCCAAGCAGTGCTCTGCGCGCCGCACGGGAGGTCCGGGCCGGCTACGGCACCACCTGGTCCAACGATTCCCCGGCGGCCGGTGTTCCGGCGCCGGACTTCCGTCGGCGGCCGACCAGCACGCCCGCGCCGCAGGCCAGCAGGCCTGCGAGGGCCAGCGTCCACTCCGGCGCGGCGCCGACCCGGTCGGCGACCGTGGTGCCGTCGCGCAGCGGGACGACCGCCGACAGCTCGGCCGCGGTCAGCTCCTCGGTGCGCTGCTGGACCGTGCCGTCCGGGGCGATCACCGCGCTGATGCCGCTGGTGGCCGCGATCAGCACGGCCCGGCCGTGCTCGACCGCGCGCAGCCGGCTCATCGCGAGCTGCTGCTCGGGCTGGCCCGTCTTGGCATAGGTCGCGTTATTGGTCTGGACCACCAGGACGCGGGCGCCGCTGTCCACGGTGTCGCGGACGATCTCGTCGTAGGCGACCTCGAAGCAGATCACGTCGCCGATCCGGGCCGGGCCGAGCTGCATGACGCCGTTGTGGTCGCCGGGGTAGAAGTCCCGGGCGACCCGCTGGAGCCGGGTGATCACCTTCATCAGCTGCGCGCGGAACGGCACGTACTCGCCGAACGGGACGGGGTGCTGCTTGGTGTAGGAGGCGCCGGGGCCGGTCTTCGGGTCCCAGACGATGCCCTCGTTCTGGACGTGCTGCGCGTCCGGGCCGTCCACCAGGGTGCCGACCAGGGTGGGCACGCCGACCGTCTTCACGGCCTGGTCGATGCGCTGGTAGGCGAGCGGGTCGCTGAACGGGTCCAGGTCGGAGGAGTTCTCCGGCCAGATCACGATGTCGGGGCGATCGACCTTGCCGGCGGCGATGTCCGCGGCCAGCCGCTCGGTCGCCACCGCGTGGTTGTTGAGGACCATCATCGGGCGGCCCAGGAAGTCCATGCCCGGGTTGGGCACGTTGCCCTGGACGATGGCGACCTTGACGGTGTCGGCCGGCGCGGTCGGCACCGGCACCAGGTACCCGGCCAGCAGCGCGGCCACCGCGCCCAGCCCCGCCAGCGCGGCGGCCCGGGGCGTCTTACGCGGCCCGCGCAGGCGCAGCACGGCGCCGGCGAGCAGGGCGCCCGAGAGGGCGACCGCGAAGGTCACCAGCGGTGCGCCGCCGAGCGCGGCCAGCGGCGTGAACGGGGTCGCGGTGTTGGCGAAGGCCAGCCGCCCCCACGGGAAGCCGCCGAACGGCAGCCGGTCGCGCGCCCACTCCTGGGTGATCCACAGGCAGGCCGCCCAGAGCGGCCAGGCCGGCAGCCGGGCGGTGAGGGCCAGGCCGCCGCCGAGGACGGCCAGGAACAGCGCCTCCACGACCGACAGGCCGACCGTCGCGTCCCAGCCGACCACCCGCAGCCAGCTGAGCAGCATCAGGAAGAACGGCAGGCCGAAGGCGAAGCCCGTCCAGGCCGCCTGGCGGACGGTGCGGCCCCGGGTGAGCAGGGACAGCGCGGCGACGCCGAGCAGCGACAGCGGCCACAGGTCGAAGGGCGGGAAGGCGAGTGCGAGCAGCAGGCCCGCCAAGGCCGCGAGGCCGGTGCGGGGAAGGCCCGCCCGGACCTTGGCGACGGCGCGGGCGACCCGGCCGGGCCTGGGCGCCGACTCCGCCGGTTCGGGTGCGGCCCCGGGCCGCTCCTGGGTGACGGGCATGGCCACCGGCGCACCATCTTCCTGGATCTTGCTGTTCGGACGCTGTCCGAAGAAGGTACCCCGGACGGTCAGGGAAGCGTGAGGTCAGGGTGGTAGCAGGGTCAGCGGCTCACGGCCCCGGTGGGCTTGCCGCACATGCCCCGTCGGAGGCGCTGTGCTGCTCGCCCAGGGGTTCCGGGCGGAAGTCCGGGGCGAGCAGCTCGCGGGGGTCGGTGAAGTCGGCGGGGCGGTCGTCATGGGGTCGACCCACGGCCGCCGGGCCGCCGCTTCAGCTGGGTTGATGCGGGCCTGCTCGGCTCTACTCGGCGGCCAGGTGGACGGTGCGGCCGCGGACGACGGTGCGCAGGCAGGCCGGCAGCGGGTGGCCGGGGGTGAGGTCGGGCAGGCCCGGGGTGCCGGAGCGCGGGTCGGTGGACCAGCCCGCCACCCGGGAGTCGGGGGCCTGGACGACCAGTTCGTCGGCGGCCCAGATCGCGTAGCTGGCGACGGCGCCGGGCACGAGTACGCCGTCCTGGTCGCGGCCGATCGCGCGCCAGCCGCCGCGGGTGTGTGCGGTGAAGGCCGCGCGGACGGAGATCCGGTGGTCCAGGGTCTGGTGGAAGGCGGCCGCACGGACGGTGCCCCAGGGGTCGAGCGGGGTGACCGGGGCGTCCGAGCCGAAGGCCAGCGGCACGCCGGCCCGCAGCAGGGCGGCGAAGGGGTTGAGCCTGGCGGCCCGCTCGGCACCGAGGCGCTGGACGTACATGCCGTCCGGGCCGCCCCAGGCGGCGTCGAAGGCGGGCTGGACGGAGGCGGTGAGGCCGAGCTCGGCGAAGGCGGCGACGGACTTGTCGTCCAGCGCCTCGGCGTGCTCGACGCGGTGGCGCAGCGCCCGGACCCGCCCGGCGCCGACCCGCTCCCCGGCCGCCCGGACGCCGTCCAGGACGGCGGCCACGGCCGCGTCGCCGATGGCGTGGAAGCCGGCCTGGAGCCCGGCCTCGGTGCAGGCGGCGACGTGGTCGGCGACCTGCTCGGCGGTCAGGTAGGCGGTGCCGGTGTGCTCGGCGTCGGCGTAGGGGGTGTGCAGGCAGGCGGTGTGCGAGCCCAGCGCGCCGTCCGCGAAGAGGTCGCCGCCGGCGCCCACCGCGCCGAGTCGGCGGGCCGTCTCGGCGCCGCCCAACTCGCCCCAGTAGCCGAAGACTTCGGGGCCTTCGCCCTCGGCGGCGAGGGCCAGCAGGGCGGCCAGGTCGGCCTCGGAGGAGATCTCCGGGCCGGCGCACTCGTGCAGCGCGCCGATGCCGAGTTCGGCGGCGCGGGCGAGGGTGGCGCGCTGGGCGCGGCCGCGCTGCTCGGGGGTGAGGTGGGCGAGCGCGGTCCGCCGGACGGCGTGGTGGGCGTCCTTGGTGAGCGGGCCGTCGGCGGTGTGGCCGGGGCGCTCGGCCAGGCCGGGGGCGAGGCTGCGCAGCGCGGTGGTGGCGAGCGCGGAGTGCACGTCGGTGCGGGAGAGGTAGAGCGCGGCGCCGCGGGCGGCGGCGTCGAGTTCGGCGAGCGTGGGCGGGCGGCCCTCGGGCCAGCCGGTCTCGTCCCAGCCGTGGCCGATGAGCACCCCGCCGGGCTCGGGGCGGGCGTCGACGAAGGCGGTGACGGCGGCGAGGGCTGCGGCCAGCGAGGGGCTGCCGGTGAGGTCGAGGCCGGTGAGCGCCAGGCCGGTGGCGGTGGCGTGCACGTGGGCGTCGACGAAGGCGGGGGTGACCAGGGCGCCGTCCAGCTCGACGATCTCGTCGGCTGCGGCGGCGTACGCCTCGGCGGCGCCGTCGCTGCCGACCCAGGCGATGTGCTCGCCCTCGACGAGCATCGCGGTGGCGAAGGGGTCGGCGGGGCTGTAGACGGCGCCGCCGCGCAGCAGGACGGTCCGTGGGGTGCGTTCGGTCATGCCGCTAAGTCTGCACCTGCGGGGTTCGTCCTCAGAGCTTCGGGGGTCGCGCTTCGTAGGGGGTGGAGAGGACGACGGTGGTGCGGGTGGAGACGCCGGCGGCGCTGCGGATGCGGGCGAGCAGGTCCTCCAGGTCGCCGGGGGCGCCGACGCGCACCTTGAGGATGTAGTTCTCGTCGCCGGCGACGCTGTGGCAGGCCTCGATCTCGGGCAGGCCGGCCAGCCGTTCGGGGGTGTCGTCCGGGGCGCTGGGGTCGAAGGGCTTGACCGAGATGAACGCGGTCAGCGCCAGGTCGACGGCGTCGGGGTCGATGATCGCGGTGTAGCCGCGGATCACCCCGCGCTGTTCGAGGCGGCGCACCCGCTGGTGCACCGCCGAGGTGGACAGGCCGGTGGCCTTGCCCAGGTCCGTGTAGCTCATCCGGCCGTCCTCTAGGAGCAGCTGGACGATGCGTTGGTCGAGATCCTCCACAGTGCGCAAACCTACCCGGTCGGGGGCACGGGGGGCGCACGCGGTGTCACATCGGGTGCCCGCAGGTGTCACGCGGGCAAATGCCAGGCGAATGTGGCAGTGGATGTGGCCAAGGACACACCCGGTGCATCACGGTGCACCGGACCGCAGGGTTATGAGCCCGAATCGGAGGGAAGTGCTGGTTGTGGCCCCGGGCGACCACGCCGGGCCCGATCCGAGGGGGATCCTCATGCCGACTGACCAGCGTGCCCTGGGCGCCGACGAGACCGACGATACGACCGGCCGCGACGACCTCGCGGTCGATCACGGCCACGTCCCGGGCATCGACCCGGGCGAGGCCGAGACCTGGGACATCTTCCGGGTGCACTGCCCCGAGTGCCGCCGCCCGATCGCCCTGGTGGCCGACGAGGAGCGGCTGCCGCAGCACGCGCTGCTGCCGACCGCCTGGAACCCCTTCGCCCCCGCGCTGTGCCCGGGTTCGGGCACGCCGACCGACGACCTCGCCGAGGTGGAGACCCCGGAGGACGACCAGCCGGCCGGGCTCGACGCGCTGTTCAGGCTCCCCACCGAACTCGACTGGCGCACCCAGCCGTTCTCGCACGCGGTGGCGCACCGGCCGACGCGGACCGCCGTCGTCGCCCCGGCCGTCCCCGTCATCTCGGCCATCCCCGAGCAGCGCCGCCGCCTGGTCCGGCGCTGATCCGCCAGCCCGCGCAGGCGGGTTGACGCAGAGACGAAGACGCCTCCGGCCGTCACTCCGCACCCTGGAGTGACGGCCGGAGGCCGTTTGTGGGGGGGGCTCAGCCCTTGGTGAGGTGGCGGCCGATCACCAGGCGCTGGATCTGGTTGGTGCCCTCGACGATCTGCAGCACCTTCGCCTCGCGCATGTAGCGCTCGGCCGGGAAGTCCTGCGTGTAGCCGTAGCCGCCGAGCACCTGGACCGCGTCGGTGGTCACCCGCATCACGGCGTCGGTGCAGAACAGCTTGGCCATCGCCGCCTCCTTGGAGAACGGCAGGCCCGCGTCCCGCAGCCGGGCGGCGGACAGGTAGAGCGCCCGCCCGGCCTCGATCTGGGTGGCCATGTCGGCGAGCATGAAGGACAGGCCCTGGAACTCGGCGATCGGGCGGCCGAACTGGCGGCGGGTGCGCGCGTAGTCGACCGCGAGGTCGAGCGCGGCCTGGGCGACGCCGACCGCGCAGGCCGCGATGCCGAGGCGGCCGGAGTCCAGTGCGGCGAGCGCGATCTGGAAGCCCTGGCCCTCCTCGCCGATCAGCCGGTCGCGGGCGACCCGGGCGCCGTCGAAGTGCAGCTGCGCGGTCGGCGAGGAGCGCATGCCCATCTTGTGCTCCGGCGGAGCGGCCGACAGGCCCTGTGCGTCGCCCGGGACGAGCAGGCAGCTGATGCCCTTGGAGCCCTCGTCGCCGGTGCGCACCAGGGCGCTGTAGAAGTCCGCCCGGCCGCCGTGGGTGATCCACGCCTTGGTGCCGTTCACCACGTACGCGTCGCCGTCGAGGTCGGCGCGGGTGCGCAGCGCGGCCGCGTCCGAGCCGGACTGCGGTTCGGAGAGGCAGTAGGCGCCGAGCTGCTCGCCGGAGAGCATTCCGGGCAGCCACCGGCCGCGCTGCTCCTCGGTGCCGAAGCCGGCCAGCGCGTGGCAGGAGAGGGTGTGCACGCTCACCCCGAGGCCGACGGCCAGCCAGCCGGCCGCCAGCTCCTCCAGCACCTGCAGGTACACCTCGTAGGGCTGCCCGCCGCCGCCGTACTTCTCGTCGTAGGGGAGGGAGAGCAGGCCGGCCTCGCCGAGGGTGCGGAAGACCTCTCGCGGGAAGCGGTCGGCGGCCTCGTCCTCGGCCGCGCGGGGCTGCAGCTCGCGCTGGACCAGGTCCCGGGTGAGGCTCAGCAGCTCGTGGGCCTCCTCGCTGGGCAGCTGGCGCTCCACGGCTTTCACTGGGGACGGGGTCATGGCGGCGGTCGCCTCCTCGATCGGGCACCGGAGCGTGGTGTGGCTGGTCCGGCGCGGGTGTGGCAGGTCGGCCCGACCGGCACCGGATTACGGTGAACGGCCGTTCACAGGCATGGCGATGCGAGTATGCCGGAAACCCGCGCCGCCGTCACGATCACCCAGGAGTAACTGGACGGACTGGTGGGCTACGGCACCGTAGGGTTGCCGTTGTGGCTGCTTCCCGACCCCTCGCCCCCGCCCTTTCGCCCGTTCCCGGCGACGCGGTGGCCTCGCTCGCGGCGGAGCTGCGCGCGCTGCCGCCCTCCTGTGGGCCGGTGCGGCTGGTCGCGGTGGACGGGCACGCGGGCTCGGGCAAGACGACCTTCGCCGGGCGGCTGGCGGCGGCGCTCGGCGGGGCGCCGGTGGTCCACCTCGACGACCTGGCCACCCACGCCGAGCCCTTCGGCTGGACCGGGCGGTTGCGCGAACAGGTGCTGGAGCCGCTGGCGGCCGGCCGGGACGGTGCGTACCGGGTGTACGACTGGACGCTGCGCCGCTTCGCGGGCACCGCCGCGGTGCCGGTCGCCCCGGTGGTGCTGGTGGAGGGTGTCGGCGCCGGGCGGCGGGCGGTGCGGCCGTGGCTGGCCCGGGTGATCTGGCTGGAGTTGGACGCCGCCTCGGCCCGGCGGCGCGGCGAGCAGCGGGACGGGCCGGATCTGGCCGAGTTCTGGGCCGGCTGGGCGCGGGCCGAATCGGCGCATTTCGCCGCGGATCCGAGCCGTCCGTTCGCCGGGACGCGGGTCGACGGGGTGACCGGACGAATCACACCGGGCACCGTGGGTGAACCTTCAACAAGCCCTTGACCTGCACTGTCACCAGGATTTAGGTTCTCCTCAGCCGCCGGAACGGGATGTTCCGGCCGCCTCGGACCCGGCGTCCCCGACTTGTTCCCCCGTGAGCCGGGGGCGCCGTCCGGTCCTTTCCGAATCGCGCTCCCCCGCCGCCGGTCCAGGCCCCCACCCGCTCAACGACCGCTCACACGATCGCATTTGACTCCGTGGGCGCCCTTCCGGATCAGCGCCACGCCGGTACGATTCCTCGCAGGCGCAGATGCGCCCGGGGGCTTTCGACCACCGGCCCGGCTGCACGCAGGCGACCTGCCACCGAGCCCCGGGCCAAGCCGCGGGGGGCGTGAGTGACGACGGTGGACAGTTCGGACAGCAACGCGGGCGGCCCGGACCGGCTCGCCGAACGCGCGTGGCTGCGTGCCATGGACGCGTACACGGCGGGCGCGTACGCCCGTGCCGAGGAGGAGTTCCGCGCGGCCGTCCGGCTGGACCCGGGCATGGCCGACGCCTGGCTCGGCCTGCACGCGCTGCGCAGTGACACCTCGGCGGCGCTGCTGGCCATGTACCGCAACCAGAAGCGGTTCGGCGAGCAGCGGCGGCGCCACCGCCGCCCGCTCAGTTCCTGGTACTGGCTGGGCTGGTGGGTGCAGCCCGTCCTGGAGGACGCCCGCGACCTGGCGCTGGCGCACGCCTCGCACTGGCTGGACGGCCGCCACCTGGCCGAGCTGGACCGGGCGCTGGAACAGTGCCCGGCGCCCAGCGAGGACCCGTCCGCCCAGTTCCTGTACGCCTGCCGGTCCTATCTGCTCAAGGACTGGGAGCAGCTGATCCGGGACACCGACCGGCTGCTGGACGACCCGCTGCTCGGCATCGAGGCCGGGCTGTTCGCCGGCATGGCGCGGGTCCGACTGGACATGTGCGCCCAGGCGCAGGCGCCGCTGGCCGCCTCGCTGGCCCGCTGCCGCTCCGAGCAGCCCCAGCGCAAGGAACTGCGGTACTGGCTGGCCCGGGCGTACGAGGGGGCCGGGCGCAGTGCGGCCGCGCTGCCGCTCTACCGGGCGGTGCACCGGGCCGATCCGGTGTTCATGGACACCGCCGCGCGGCTGGCCGCGATCGCGGCGGAGGACGGGTTGGCGGACGACCTGCCGGACGCCCTGCTGGACGGCGGCCTGCCAGCGGGCGGGCGGGTGGCCGGGTACGAGGGCACCGAGCCGGACGAGATGGACGGGACGGACGAGGCGGACTTCCAGGACGGGGCCGGGTACGCCACGGCGGGGGGCTTCGGCGACGCGGCCCCCGGGTTCACCGAGAGCGCCGGGTTCACCGAGGGCGCCGGGTACACCGGCGGGGTCGGATTCGTCGAGGGGGTCGGGTTCCTCACGGGGCCCGGCCCGGGCGACGGCTCCACGGCCGGCCCGGCCCCGCAGGCGGCCGGCGAGCGGTCGGGTTCGCCGGGCGGCTCCGCCGCCCCGCTGCCGGCGCCGGTCCGCGCCGAGGCCCAACCCCGCACCGTGCCGCTGCCCGCCGCCCAACCGGTCGACGACGAGCGCGAGTTGGACGCGGCGCTGGCGGAACTCTCGCTGATGGTGGGCCTGGAGCCGGTCAAGCGCCAGGTGCGGGCGCTGTCGGCGCAGCTGCGGATGTCCAGACTCCGGGCCGCGCAGGGCCTGCCGGTCCAGCCGCCCAAGCGCCACTTCGTCTTCTCCGGCCCCTCCGGCACCGGCAAGACCACCGTCGCCCGGATCCTCGGCCGGGTCTTCCACGCCCTCGGACTGCTCTCCGGCGACCACCTCGTGGAGGCCCAACGGGCCGACCTGGTCGGCGAGTTCCTCGGCCAGACCGCGGTCAAGGCGAACGAGCTGATCGACTCGGCACTGGACGGCGTGCTGTTCATCGACGAGGCGTACAGCCTCTCCAACTCCGGCTACACCAAGGGCGACGCCTACGGCGACGAGGCCCTCCAGGTGCTGCTGAAACGCGCCGAGGACAACCGCGACCGCCTGGTGGTGATCCTGGCCGGCTATCCCGAGGGCATGAACCGGCTGCTCGCCACCAACCCCGGCCTCAACTCCCGCTTCACCACCCGGGTCGACTTCCCCAGCTACCGCCCGAACGAGCTGACCGCGATCGGCGCCGCGCTGGCCGGCCGGGACGGCGACGGCTGGGACGAGGACGCGGCCGAGGAACTGGCCAGCATCTGCACCCACGTGGTCCGCGAGGGCTGGATCGACGAACTCGGGAACGGCCGGTTCATCCGCACCCTGTACGAGAAGTCCTGCGCCTACCGGGACCTGCGGCTCTCGCTGCTGCGCGAGCCGCCGGGCCGCGAGGACCTGGCGACGCTGCGCCTGCCCGACCTCGTCCAGGCCTACGGGGAACTGATCGACGGCCGCGGCTGAGACCAGCTCCCCGGGATCGCGCCGGGTCAGCCCCGGAGCAGCTCGGCCTCGCGCTCGGGGTCGAGGCCGACCTTCGGCCGGTCGGCGCGCTGCGGGGCGACGCCGCCGATCGACCGCAGCCAGGCCCAGGTGTCCTCGACCGTCTCGCCCACCGGCCGGCAGCGCAGCCCGGCGGCGACCGCCCGGTCCACGGACGCGCCGTGCAGGAAGTCGTTCAGCTCGCCGGGCGCCAGCCAGATCGGCAGCTCCGTCCAGGGCTCGACGCCGGCCGCCAGGATGCGCTCGGGGTCGGTCCAGCGCAGGTCCGCGTCCGAGCCGGTGACCCGCACGCAGGCCTCCAGCAGCTCGCCCATCGTGGTGTGGCCCGCCGGGCTGACCACGTTGCACGCGCCGCCGAGCCGGGCCGCCGCCGCGTCCAGCAGCCAGCTCGCGAGGTCGCGGACGTCGATGTACTGCAGCGGCAGGTCGTACGGACCGGGGGCGAGCACCGGGCCGCCCCGGGCGATCCGGTTCAGCCACCAGGGCAGCCGGCCGATGTTCTCGTGCGGGCCGAGGATCAGCCCGGCCCGGGCGAGCAGGGCCCGCCCGCCGAACTCCGCCTCCAGGGCCAGTTCGGCCCCGCGCTTGGCCTCGGCGTAGGGCACCTCGCCCTCGGCGTCCGGGGACGACCCGACCACCTTCGCCGACTCGTCCGCCCCGCGCGCCAGCGGGTAGTCGTACACCGACCGGCTGGAGACGTACCCGTAGTGGCCGACCCGGCCGGCCAGCAGCCGGGCGCTGTCGCGCACCGCCGTCGGGGCTCCGGACCAGGTGTCCACCACCGCGTCCCACTCCCCCGCGGCCAGCGCCGCCAGCCCGCCCTCGGCGGTGCGGTCGCCCAGCAGTGCGGTCACGCCCGCGGGCGCGGGCTGCGTACCGCGGTTGAGGGCCGTCACCTCCCACCCCCTGGCCAGCGCCTCCTCGGCGACGACCCGTCCGACGAAATTCGTTCCACCCAGCAGGAGAAGCCTCATGCCGACCACCCTGCGCCCAGGGTGGTCGGCATGGGAACGGCTGCACGCTGAGAGCAGAATCGCCCGCAGCGGACACGCCGTCAGCGAAAGGGGGAACCTCAGGCGGCGGAGCGGTGGTCCGGGTCGTGCATCTCGCCGACCAGCTCCTCCAGCACGTCCTCCAGCATCACCACACCGAGCGTGCGGCCGTCCTGGTCCAGCACGGCGGCCAGGTGGCAGGTCGCCCGGCGCATCGCGCCGAGCGCGTCGTCCAGCGGGAGGCTGCCGCGCAGCACCGTGATCGGACGCCACAGCCGGGCCGGGACGGGCGCGGACGGGTCCTCCACGTCGAGGATGTCCTTGAGGTGCAGGTAGCCCAGGTAGCCGTGGCCGGCCGGGTCGCCGTCGGTGACCGGGAAGCGCGAGAAGCCGGTGCGCAGGGCGAGCTCCTCGACCTCCGCGGCGGTCACCTTGGTGTCCACGGTGACGAGCTGCTCGGGCTTGAGCAGCACCTCGGTGACCGGGCGGTGGCCCAGCTCCAAGGCGTCCTCCAGACGCTCCTGGCGGCCCTCGTCGAGCAGGCCGGCGTCCCGGGAGTCGACCAGCAGGTACATCAGCTGCTCGGTGGTGAACACCGACTCGACCTCGTCCTTGGACTCGACCCGGAACAGCCGCAGCACACCGTTGGCGATGGCGTTCAGCAGGCTGATCACCGGGGCCAGCCAGCGGGCCAGCCGGTCCAGCGGCGGGCCGAGCCAGAGCGCGGCCTTCTCCGGGCCCGCCATGGCCATGTTCTTGGGCACCATCTCGCCGATCACCATGTGCAGGAAGACCACGACGGCCAGCGAGATGCCGTACGAGAGCGGGTGCATCAGACCGGACGGGACGCCGATCGCATGGAACGGGCCCTCCAGCAGACTGGCGATGGTCGGCTCGGCCAGGGCGCCGAGGCCCAGCGAGCAGACGGTGATGCCGAGCTGGGCGGCGGCCAGCATCGCGGACACGTTGGACAGCGCGTGCAGCACGGTGCGGGCACGCTTGTGGCCGGCCTCGGCGAGCGGCTCGATCTGGCTGCGGCGCACCGAGACGACGGCGAACTCGGCGCCGACGAAGAAGGCGTTCCCGAGCAGGAGCAGGACGGCGACGGCCAGTTGGAGCGCGGTCATCGGGCGTTCTCCTGGTCGTCTCCGAACGAGGCCGGCGCGCTGGTGCGCTCGACCCGGACCTGGCTGGTGCGGTGCCGGTCGACACCCGTCACGGTGAAGCGCCAGCCCGGCAGCTCCGCCTGCTCGCCGACCTCGGGCAGCTTGCCGAGCAGGTCGGCGACCAGGCCGGCCAGCGTCTCGTACGGGCCGTCCGGGGCGATCAGGCCGATCGCCTCCAGCTGGTCGATCCGGGCGCGGCCCTCGGCCTCCCAGGCCGGCAGGCCGTTCACCGGGGGCAGCGGGAGCAGCTCGGGGCGGTCGGCGGGGTCGTGCTCGTCCTGCACCTCGCCGACGATCTCCTCGACGATGTCCTCGACGGTGACGACGCCGGCGGTGCCGCCGTACTCGTCGACCACGATGGCCATCGGCTGGAGGCGGCGCAGCTGGTCGAGCAGCCGCTCGGCGGGCAGGGTCTCGGGCACCAGCAGCGGCGGCGAGGTGAGCTCGCCCACCCGGACCAGGCCGCGCCGGGCGGCCGGGACGGCGAGGGCGTCCTTGAGGGTCACGATGCCGGTGACCTCGTCCAGGCTGTGGGTGTAGACCGGGAAGCGGGACAGGCCGGTGGCCCGGGTCAGGTTGATCACGTCGGAGGCGGTGGCGTCGCTCTGGAGGGAGGCGACGTCGATCCGCGGGGTCATCACGGACTCGGCGGTCAGCTCGCCCAGGCCCAGGGTGCGGACGAACAGGGTCGCCGACTCCTCGTCTATCGCGCCGGCCTTGGCCGAGTGGCGGGCCAGTGAGACCAGTTCGGCCGGGGTCCGGGCGTGGTCCAGCTCCTCCTGCGGCTCGACGCCGAAGGCGCGGACCGTCCGGTCGGCCGCCCCGTTGAGGAAGCTGATCAGCGGGCGGCAGGCGAAGGAGAAGGCCATGTGCGGGGCGGCGACCGCGCGGGCCACCTGGAGCGGGCGGGAGATCGCCCAGTTCTTCGGGACCAGCTCGCCGATCACCATCTGCACCACGGTGGCGAGCACCATGCCGACGACCACGGCGACGCCGCGGGCGGCCGACTCGGGCACGCCGATCCCGGTCATGACGGGGCTGAGCAGGGTGGACAGCGCCGGCTCGGCGAGCATGCCGACCACCAGCGAGGTGACGGTGATGCCGAGCTGGGCACCGGAGAGTTCGAACGAGAGGTGCCGCAGGGCCCGGGAGACGCGGACGGACTTGGCGTCGCCGGCCCCGGCGGAGCGTTCGACCGCCCCGCGCTCGACGGTCACGAAGGCGAACTCGGCGGCCACGAACAGGCCGTTGGCGAGGATCAGCAGGAGGGCTGCGAGCAACAGCAGCCAGGCGGTGATCACAGTGCCGCCTGCCTTCCGCTGACAGGAAGGTGGGCGGCGCAGGTACTACCGGACGGATCGTCCATCGAGGGGGGAAGTCACTCCTCAAGTCGTCTTTCGGGCAGGACGGAAGTTTTGCCCTGCTTTTACCAGCGTAGACCATAGCCGGACGATGGTAGGAAGAGTGTTCGGACCCGCCGGGCCGAGGATTCGCAGGCCCGGCGGGGCCCGGCGGGGTGTCGGGAGGGGTGTCGGCGGGGCGTCGGCGGGCGGGCGGTGCCGGTGTGAAGCGGGCGGGCGCCGACCGGCGGCGGCGGCGGTGGCGCGGGGCTCAGGCCCTGGCGTGGTGCTCGACCAGGTCGCGCAGGGCACGGGCCTGCGCGATCGCCTGGTCCTTGCCGACACCGGACTGGATGCCGACCGCGGCGAGCGAGGTGCCGTCGGCCAGGTCGAGGGTGGCCCACGGGTCGCCCTGGCGGAAGTTGACCCGGACGATCTCGGCCCAGGTGAGCCGGCGGCTGCGGACGAAGTTGACCACCGTCACGCCCTGCGCGTCGGCGCTCACCCGGGGGCGGGCCAGCATCAGGCCCACGCACGCGAACAGCACGCCGCTGCCCGCCATCATGATCCGGTCGTTGAGCTGCCAGTTCTCCGGGAGCACCACGGCCATCACGGCGAACAGCACCACCAGCAGCGCGCAGACCGGCAGCAGCACGGCGCGGGTGCGGCGCGGCGCCCAGGTGACGGGGAACTCGACGGGCGGCGTGGACACGTGGGGTCTCCGGTGGGGTGGTTCGGGGGAACGGTCGTTCCCGGGAACGACGGTTCCGGGCAACGGACGGATCCGGACGAAGGGCTGTTCCGGACGACGGTTCCAGACGAAGGGCGGGGACGCCGGTCAGCGTCCCCGCCCCATTCAACCGTTCCTTACCCGCACCACGGCGGGCGAGGTCGCCGCCGCGCCGGTCAGAGGCGGCAGGCGTGGATGTTGGTGACCAGGATGGCCCGGGCGCCGATGGCCCACAGGTCGTCCATGATCTGCTGGGCCTCCTTGCGGAGCACCATCGAGCGCACCGCCACCCAGCCCTCGGTGTGCAGCGGGGAGACGGTCGGCGACTCCAGGCCGGGGGTGAGCGCCACGGCGGCGCCGACCTTCTCGGCGCGGATGTCGTAGTCCATCAGCACGTAGCGGCGGGCCACCAGCACACCCTGGAGGCGGCGCAGGAACTGGTCCACCCGGGTGTCCTCGCCCGCGCCCTTGGGGCGGATCACCACGGCGTCCGAGATCAGGATCGGCTCGCCGAACACCTCCAGGCCGGCGTTGCGCAGGCTGGTGCCGGTCTCCACCACGTCGGCGATCACGTCGGCGACGCCCAGCTGCACCGCGGTCTCCACCGCGCCGTCCAGCTTGGTGACGGTCGCCTTCACGCCGTGGTCGGCGAGGTGCTGCTCGACCAGGCCGGTGTAGGAGGTCGCGATCCGCAGGCCCTCCAGGCCCTTGACGTCCTCGACGGCGACGCCTTCGGGGCGGGCGAAGCGGAAGGTCGACGCGGCGAAGCCGAGCGCGAGCACCTCCTCGGCGTTGGAGTGCGAGTCCAGCAGCAGGTCACGGCCGGTGATGCCGACGTCCAGGCGGCCGGAGCCGACGTAGACGGCGATGTCGCGCGGGCGCAGGAAGAAGAACTCGACCTCGTTGTTCGGGTCGACGAGGACGAGCTCCTTGGGGTCCTTCCGCTGGCGGTAGCCGGCCTCATGGAGCATCTCCGCCGCGGGACCCGAGAGCGAACCCTTGTTGGGGACGGCGATGCGCAGCATGGGAGGTTGGTTCCTTACCTGTGGGGAGGGGCGTGCGGTTCGGGTTTAGAGGTACTTGTAGACGTCGTCGAGCGTCAGCCCGCGGGCGATCATCATCACCTGAACGTGGTACAGGAGCTGTGAGATCTCCTCAGCGGTCTGCTCGTCCGTCTGGAACTCGGCGGCCATCCAGACTTCGGCGGCCTCCTCGACGACCTTCTTGCCGATCGCATGGACGCCCTGCTGGGCGAGCTGCGCGGTACGGGAGGACGAGGGGTCGCCGGTGGCGGCCTTCTGCTGGAGCTCGGCGAAGAGCTCCTCGAATGTCTTCGAAGCCATGATGGGACTCACCTTACGGCGTGCGGGCTGACCGGCGGTAAACGGTCCCGGACCGTGGACAGTCCGTTGGACGTCCACGGTCCGGGTCGGGGCGGTGCGCTCAGAGCGCGGCGCGCAGCACCGCGGCGGTCGCGACGGCGGCGGTGACGGCCTCGTGGCCCTTGTCCTCCGCGGAGCCGGGCAGGCCCGCGCGGTCGAGCGCCTGCTCCTCGTTGTCGCAGGTCAGCACGCCGAAGCCGACCGGGACGCCGGTGTCGACGCTCACCTGGGTGAGGCCGGCGGTGGCCGCCTGGCAGACGTAGTCGAAGTGCGGGGTGCCGCCGCGGATCACCACGCCGAGGGCGACGACCGCGTCGTAGCCGTGGTCGGCGAGGCGCTTGGCGGCGACCGGCAGCTCGAAGGTGCCGGGGACGCGCAGCACGGTCGGCTCGGTGACGCCCAGTTCCTTGAGCGCCCGGTGGGCGCCGTCCAGCAGGCCGTTCATCACAACGTCGTGCCACTGGGCGGCGACGACGGCGACCTTGAGGTCGGCGGCGCCGTCGATGGTCAGCTCGGGGGCTCCGTGGCCGCTCATGCTCGTTCTTCCTGTCCGTCGTCATGGGGTGCGTGGTACGTGGGGTGTGGTGCGTGGTGCGTGGGGCGTGGGCGCGGTGCGTGGGGCGCGGGGTGGGTTCAGGAGTCGAGGCCGGGCAGGTCGTGGCCCATCCGGTCGCGCTTGGTGCGCAGGTAGCGCAGGTTGTGCTCACCCGGCGCGATCTCGACCGCTTCGCGCCCCTTGACCTTGAGGCCGTGCTCGGTGAGCGCGGTGAGCTTCTCCGGGTTGTTGGTGAGCAGGATGAGCGAGCGGACCCCGAGGTCCACCAGCATCTGCGCCGCGATGCTGTAGTCGCGGGCGTCGGCCGGCAGGCCGAGGTCGAGGTTGGCGTCGACGGTGTCGCGCCCCTGCTCCTGGAGTTCGTAGGCGCGCAGCTTGTGGGCCAGGCCGATCCCCCGGCCCTCGTGGCCGCGCAGGTAGAGCACCACTCCGCGGCCGGACTCGGCGACCTTGTGCAGCGAGGCCTCCAGCTGGGGGCCGCAGTCGCAGCGCAGCGAGCCGAAGACGTCGCCGGTCAGGCACTCGGAGTGGACCCGGACCACGACGTCCTCGCCCTCGGGCAGCCGGCCGTCGGCGCCGAGGCCGCCGGCCACCAGCGCGATGTGCTCGACGCCGTCGATGGTGCCCTGGTAGCCGACGGCGGTGAACTCGCCGTGGACGGTGGGCAGGGCGGTCACGGCGGCCCGGTCGACGTGCAGCTCGGTGCGGCGGCGGTAGGCGATCAGGTCCTCGATGGAGATGATCGCGAGGCCGTGCTCGCGGGCGAAGGCGACCAGCTCGGGCAGCCGGGCCATGGTGCCGTCGTCGTTGACCACCTCGGCGATCGCACCGGCCGGCGGCAGCCCGGCGAGCCGGGCCAGGTCGACGGCGGCCTCGGTGTGGCCGGGGCGCACCAGCACGCCGCCCTCGACCGCGCGCAGCGGGAACACGTGCCCGGGGCGGGTGAGGTCGCCCGGCTCGGTGCCGGGCGAGGACAGCAGCCGGACGGTGCGGGCGCGGTCGGCGGCGGAGATGCCGGTGTCGACCCCCTCCCGGGCGTCCACCGAGACGGTGTACGCGGTGCCCTTGCGGTCCTCGTTGACCTGGGTCATCGGCGGCAGCTTGAGCCGGTCCAGCTCCTCGCCGGTCAGCGGGGCGCAGATCACGCCGGAGCTGTAGCGGATGGTGAAGGCCATCAGCTCCGGGGTGGCGGCGGAGGCGGCGAAGACGATGTCGCCCTCGTTCTCGCGGTCCTCGTCGTCGACCACGATCACGGCGCGGCCGAGGGCGATGTCGGCGATCGCGCGCTCGACCGGGTCGAGGACGAGTTCGGGTGCCACCTCGCGGTCGCGGTCGGCGGTGTGGTTCTCGGTCATACCGTGGCTCCCTGCGGGACGTTGGCGGAGTTGACGCGCGGCTCACGGCTGCTCAGCCACCACGAGCGCAGGCCGAGCAGCACCAGGACGAAGTAGATCGAGTAGGTGAGGCCGGAGAAGGGGTAGCCGTTGTTGAAGGCGAGCGGGACGCCGACCACGTCGACGGCGATCCAGGCGAACCAGAACTCCAGCCAGCCACGGGCCTGGGCGACCATCGCGGCCAGCGTGCCGACGAAGATGTAGGCGTCCGACCAGGGGCTCCAGGACAGGCTGGGGTGGGCCGTGAACAGCCAGGCCAGCGCGACGGTGCCGGCCGCGGTGCCGACCACCAGGGCGGCCCGCTCCGGCCAGGTGGCGAAGCGGACGGCGATCGTGCCGGTGTCCCGGCGGCCCCGCCGCCACTGGGCCCAGCCCCAGGCGGCGGTGACGAGCACGATCAGCTGCTTGCCGATCAGGCCAGGGACGTGGCCCCCGAGGTAGGCGGCGATCAGCACGGCGCCGGACAGGAGTTGGAGCGGCCAACTCCAGACCGAGCGGCGCCAGCCGAAGGCCAGCCCGGCCAGGCCGAGCAGGTTGCCGAGCATGTCGGCCCACTTCACGTGCTCGCCGAAGACGGTGAACGCTTCTCCGCTGAGCCAGTTCACTTGGACTCTCCGGCGATCGTCGGGGGAAGGGTGCGGGAGTCGAGCAGTCGCTCGACGTACTTGGCGAGCACGTCCACTTCGAGGTTGACGCTCTCGCCGACGGCCTTGGCGCCGAGCGAGGTCAGCGCGAGGGTCGTGGGGATGAGGCTGACGGTGAAGCTGTCCCGGGCGGCCTCCACCACGGTGAGGCTGACGCCGTCGACCGTGATCGAGCCCTTCTCCACCAGGTAGCGGGAGATGGTGCCGGGCAGCGAGAAGCGCAGCACCTCCCAGCGCAGGTCGCCGGCCGCGTCGCGCTCGCCGGGCTCGCGGCCCAACAGCGTGCCGGTGGCGTCGACATGGCCCTGGACGAGGTGGCCGCCGAGCCGGTCGCCGAGCGCCATGGCGCGCTCCAGGTTGACCCGGGAGCCGGGCTTCAACTCGCCGAGGCTGGAGCGGTGCAGCGTCTCGGCCATCACGTCGGCGCTGAACTCGCCCGTATCGGCCGCCAGTTGGTCCGGGCTGTCGACGACGGTCAGGCAGACGCCGTTGACCGCGATGGAGTCGCCGTGCCGTGCACCCGTACAGACCACCGGGCCGCGCAGGCGGATTCGCGAGGAGTCGCCGATCTCCTCGATCGACACGACCTCGCCGAGCTCTTCGATGATGCCGGTGAACACCCGGGTTCTCCTCGCGCTTGGGGGCGCGGACTCCGGGGCGGCATGGGAGATGACACGGACGGGCAACGGCGCGCGAGCCGACGGCACGACCCGTCGCCGGGATGCCGAGGCCGCCGGGAGATCGCTCGCCCGGCCCGGGAGACACCTCTCCCGCCGTTCACCTGGCCGTGGTCCACCGGGGGACCACGGATACTGCTCTTCGTCCGCCCGCGCACGCCTCCCATCCGGACTTTAACCGTCGGTCCAGGAATTTCACCTGGTCAACCGGCCGCTGGCTGCGGACGGGTCGCGGACTGTAACCGCCGGTTCGGATTTTCACCGACCCCGGAGTGCGCTGAACGTCACTGCTGTTGGGGTCATTCTGCCACGACGCGCGCAAGGCCAGGGAGAGCCTTCCGCTGTGGCCTGTTTCACGCGGATGCGGGGAATGTGCGGCCGGGTGGTAGGTGACGCCCGCAACGTGGCGGTCACCTACGGAGGGTGGCGAGCACGTACGGAGGGTAGTGAACGCGGCCGGAGCGCGGCGGGTGCGGTCAGAGCGTGGCGGGTGCGGCGATCGACGTGAAGTGGGTGACCACCGGCGGGTGCGCGAGGTAGCACAGCTCGCCCTCCGACCAGACCGGCCGGATCCGCCACATCGGCCCCGCGTACCCGCGCAGGGCCGCCTCGTCGCGCCAGCGGCTCACCACGAGCACCCGGTGTCCGTCCTCGGTCACCGAGCGCAGCAGTTCGCCGCCCAGGCAACCGTCGGTCCGCCCGAGCTGCGGGATCACCTGGGTTGTCAGCAGCACACAGAATTCCTCGATGCGACCGGCCAGGACCTGCCCGGCCCAGATCCTCACGATCACGACCACCACCTCCGAGCGGAGCGCCTGGCCCCATTATCAGCGTAAAACCGCTGGTGGGGAGGGGTGGCGGGGAAGCTTTACCGAGGGCTGCACCGCCCGGCGGCCAGGCGCTCCGGGAAGGGGCTCGGCTAGATTTCCGGTATGACCAGCACACCGGAATCTGTCATTGCGTCAACCACCGCTCCGGACATGCCGGGCAGCCTGTTCGCCGCCCTCAGCACAGGGGCGCTGACCGACCAGGCGCAGCTGCGCGAGATCTACGAGCAGCCCGGCGAGCACGCGCGCCGCAAGCAGGTCGACCACCTGCACGAGGTCGCGCGGCGGCTGATCGCCTGCTCCTCGCTGGTGTTCGTGGCGAGCTCGGACGCCGCCGGGCGCTGCGACGTCTCCCCGCGCGGCGGGCCGGCCGGGGTGGTCTCCGTCCTCGACGAGCACACCCTGGCCATCCCGGACGCCACCGGCAACAAGCGGCTGGACACCCTGCACAACATCCTGGAGAACGGCCGGGTCGGGCTGCTCTTCGTCGTCCCGGGCCGGGACACCACGCTGCGGGTCAACGGGCGGGCCTGCATCTCCACCGACCCGGAGCTGCTGCGGCAGCTGACCGCCGTCGGCAAGCCCCCGCGCAGCGCGATCGTGGTGGCCGTCGAGGAGGTGTACGCGCACTGCCCGAAGGCCTTCCTGCGCGGCTCGGCGTGGAAGCCGGAGAACTGGCCGGCCAAGGACGCGCAGCCGACCTCGGCCGAGATCACCCTCTCGCACCTGCGGGACGAGTCGCTGACCGTCGAGATGATCGAGCAGACCGAGCGGGAGGCGCTGCTCTACCGCTACGAGTGACGAACGGTGCGGGCGGGCGTGGCGCGCCCGGTGCTCGGTGCTCGGTGCTCGGCGTGCTCAGGCGGCCTTGGGTACGTCCACCACCGGCGCGTCGCTGGCCGCCCGCTGGACGGCCTCGACGCCCTTGTGGGCGGCCTCCTTGCTGGAGTAGCCCTGGCCGGTGGCGACGATCTCGCCGTTGCCCGCCTTGAGCCGGAACCGGTACTTGCCGCCGGCGTCCTCGTAGACCTCGAACTTGCCCGCCATCGGGCCACCTCCTCGTACGGCGCGCGGCGCGCCTCTGGTCGACCCCCT
Source organism: Kitasatospora sp. NPDC059812 (assembly GCF_042732075.1). Taxonomy (NCBI): domain Bacteria; kingdom Bacillati; phylum Actinomycetota; class Actinomycetes; order Kitasatosporales; family Streptomycetaceae; genus Kitasatospora; species Kitasatospora sp. NPDC059812. The sequence continues at coordinate 74,767 of NZ_JBHWIO010000003.1, read as the reverse complement.
CCAGCACCGTGCGCCCCCCGACCGGGCGGCCGCACCTGCTCGGCCGCCGGACGGGTGACGCCCCGCAACCGCGCGATCGCGGAGGTGCCGGGGCGGCCGCCGGTGGTTTGAATGGACGGATGGACTGCGTCTTCTGTGCGGTGGTGGCGGGCGAGGAGCCCGCGCACCGGGTGCTGGACGACGAGGCGGCGGTGGCCTTCCTGGACCGGCGGCCGCTGTTCCCCGGCCACGTGCTGGTCGTCCCGCGCGCCCACCGCCGCACCCTGGCGGACCTGCCGGCCGCCGAGGTGGGGCCATTCTTCCTCCAGGTGCAGCGGGTGGCCGCCGCGGTGGAGCGCGGATTGGGCGCGGCGGGCAGCTTCGTGGCGGCGAACAACCGGATCAGCCAGTCGGTACCGCATCTGCACGTCCACGTGGTGCCGCGCAATCCGAAGGACGGGCTGCGCGGCTTCTTCTGGCCGCGGGGGAAGTACCCGGACGAGGCGGGGGCGGCGGAGGTCGCGGCCCGGCTGCGGGCGGCGCTCGGGGGCTGAAGGGGCGGCTCGGGGACAGAGGGGACAGAGGGGGCGCTTGGGGGCCGAGTAGGCGCTTGGGGGCCGAGGGGGGCGCTCGGCGGCTAAGGGGGGCTCGCGGGGGCCCCGGGGGGCGTGCGCACCGCATTTGTGAGCCGGTTTCACCCACTCTCTTGACAGGTATAGAACACTCCGCTTGAGTCGCCTTCACGGCCCCGCACCGGCCCACACCCCGGTCGGCCGCCTCCCCTGGCGCACCCCCGCACGAGGCCCGCCTCCCCTGCCCCGCTCAAGTCCCTGTCACGACGACGTGCGGCCCCCACCGCACAAGGGGTGATGACGTGTCAATGAAACGCCTGCTCGCGCTGCTCTCCGCCGTGGTCACGGCACTGGCGGTCGCGGTGCTCCTCCCCGCCTCCGCCAGCGCCGCCGCCTGCGGCACGCCGTGGAGCGCGGCCACCGCCTACACCGGCGGCGCGGCCGTCTCGTACAACGGGCACAACTGGAACGCCAAGTGGTGGACCCAGAACGAGCCCCCGAGCACCGGCGGCACCGGGGTCTGGGCCGACCAGGGCTCCTGCGGCGGGTCCACCGACCCGACGCCGACCCCGACGTCCGGCACCTGCAACCACCCCGCCTGGGTCGCCGGCCGCGCCTACGTCGCCGGCGACATCGTCCGGTACACCAACGGCGGCTACTACCGCGCCACCCACGACAACCCGGGCTACGACCCGGTCATCAGCACCTGGTACTGGGAGCCGTACGGCTGCGGCTCGACCCAGCCGCCCAACCCGGGCGGATTCCCGGTCAGCCAGGCCCAGTTCGACCAGATGTTCCCGGGCCGGAACTCCTTCTACACCTACCAGGGCCTGCTCGACGCGCTCGGCGCCTACCCCGGCTTCGCGGCCACCGGCAGCGACACCGTGCGCCGGCAGGAGGCCGCCGCGTTCCTCGCCAACGTCAGCCACGAGACCGGCGGACTGGTGTACGTGGTCGAGCAGAACACCGCCAACTACCCGCACTACTGCGACACCTCGCAGCCGTACGGGTGCCCGGCCGGGCAGGCCGCGTACTACGGGCGCGGGCCGATCCAGCTGAGCTGGAACTTCAACTACAAGGCCGCCGGCGACGCGCTCGGCATCGACCTGCTGAACAATCCGAACCTGGTGCAGACCGACCCGGCGGTGGCCTGGAAGACCGGCCTCTGGTACTGGAACACCCAGAACGGGCCGGGCACCATGACCGCGCACAACGCCATGGTCAACGGGTACGGCTTCGGTGAGACGATCCGCAGCATCAACGGCTCGCTGGAGTGCAACGGCAACAACACCGCCCAGATGCAGCACCGGATCAGCCTGTACCAGAGCTTCGTCCAGATCCTCGGCACCGTCCCCGGGGGCAACCTGAGCTGCTGACGGCTCGCCCCCGCCCCACCACGCGCCCCACTACGCCCGGACCGGTCATCACACCGTGGTGCCCGTACGCTGCCGAGCGTAGCGGGGCGTACTCATGTGGGGGCGTCCTCCTGCGGGAGCAGCGGAGGCTGGCTGAAATCGTCGTTCCGGCGGACGACTTCGCAGGTCGCGGCCCCCTACGCTCAAGGCATGAACGAACTCGCCAGCCTCGTGCAGCAGACCGCCGACCGGCTCGCAGGCCAGCACGTCGGTGCGGTGGTCGCCGGGCTGGCCGGCGGCGCCGTGGAGATCCGCGGCGCCGGGCGGACCGGTCCGGGCGGCGCCGTGCCCGGGCCGCACACCCTGTTCGAAGTCGGTTCCGTCACCAAGGTGTTCACCTCGCTCGCCCTCGCGCGGCTGGTGCTCGCCGACTCCGGCGGGGCCGCCACCGGGCTCGACGAACCGCTCGCCGACGTGCTCGCCGACGTACGGCCCGGCGGTATCGCCGTCCCGGCCAGGGGCGGGCAGCCGATCACCCTGCGGCACCTCGCCACCCACACCTCCGGGCTCCCCCGGCTGCCCCGGGGCCTGCTGGCGACGGCACTGCTCAATCCCAACAAGCCCGATCCGTACGCCCATTGCAGCACCGAGTACGTCCTCTTCGGGCTGGCCAGGACGAGACTGCGGGCCAGACCCGGGCGCGGCTTCCGCTACTCCAACCTCGGCGCCGGGCTGCTCGGCCTGGCCCTCGCCCACCGGGCCGGCACCGGCTACGAGGAGCTGGTGGCGCGTGAGATATGCGAGCCGCTGGGACTGGTGGACACCCACGTGCGCTCGGGCCGGGAGCAGTCCGGGCGGCTGGCGCACGGGCACACCTCCGGCGGGCGGCCCGTGCCGTACTGGGACTTCGCGGACGTCCCCGGTATGGGCGGGCTCCGGTCGACCGCCTCCGACCTGGCGATACTCCTGCGGGCCCAGCTGGCCGCCGACCGCGAGCCGGACGCGCCGCTGGCGCCCGCGATCACCCTCACCCGGGCGACCCGGCACCGGGTCAACCCGTTCGCCTGGATGCACCTGGGGTGGCTCGGCCACCGCCTGCACACCCAGCAGGGCGGCCACCTGCAGATCTGGCACAACGGCGGCACGGGCGGGTTCCGCTCCTTCGTGGCCTTCGATCCGGAGAAGCAGGTGGGGGTGGCGGTGCTGGTCAACACCCGTCGCTCCGCCGATCCGGCCGGGACGGCCCTGCTGCGCACGCTGCAGAACGAGTACGCGACGGCGAGCTGAGGCCGGGGCGAGGCGGTGAGCGGGCCCGGCGGCGGACCGGGTGCGGCCGTCGGCGGAGTGAGGTGGAGGATGGGGTGAGTTCGTTTCAGGGCCAAGAGGTACGAATTGGCCCTGTTCGAGGGCGCGGCGGTCGGTCGATGCTGAGGATCTGACAGTCGTGGTTCCGGTTGTGGTGTTCGCTCAGCGGGAGGTGGCCGAGGTGGCGGTGGTGTGGCCCTTGTCGCGGGCTCGGTCGGTCGCGGGCGGCGACGGGCGGCTCGGCCGGGCGGTGCGGGTGTACCGGCGGTTCCGGCCGCTGCCGTGGCGGACGCGGGCCTGGCTGGACGCGGCGGCGGCCGCCGTCGCCGGGGCGGCCTGGCTGGCGAGCGGGGAGTGGTGGCCCGCGCCCGTGGTGGCCGCGGCGGCGATCACGGCCGCGAGCGGGTACGGGCGGCTGCGGCCGGCGCCGGGCCTGCGGGCCGTCCGAGTGCACGAGCGCGGGCTGGTGCTGGTCGGGGCGGACGGCGCGGAGCGGCCCCTGCCGTGGAGTGCGGTGGAGGCCACCGAGTACTCCCCCGGCGGGCGGCACGGGGTGGGCGAGCAGGGCCGGATCTGGCTGGTCGGCGCGGACGAGCCGCTGGCACTGGCGCAGCTGCGGCGGCTGGACGAGCTGTTCCGGGAGCTCGACGAGCGGCTCCGCCCGACCCTCCGGGCCGCGCTGCACGAGGCGTTGCGCACGGAGGGCGGCGTCCGGTTCGCCCGGGGGCGGCTGACGCTGACGGCCGGCGGGCTGGTGCACCGGCCGCCGCATCCGCTCGCCGCGACGGAGGCGTTCCGGTGGGCGGAGGTGCAGTCCGCGCGGGCCTCGGATCTCGGGGAGCTGGAGATCCGGACGCACTCGGCCGGCCTGCCGCTCACCCTCCCGGTGCCGAACGCCGGTGCGGCGGCGGCCTTCGTCGAGGAGGTCCGGGCCCGGAGCCTCTGACCGGCGGACGATTCGAGGGGTGGATTCCCGAACCCACTGCTCTGCGGTGAGTTCGGCTCCTCAACCGACCCCGGCCTGGTCCGACCGGCTTCCATTCGGTCTCCATTCGGCCGACCCCTAAGGGTCCCTGCCTGCACATCCCGGAAGGGATCTCTACGCCGCTGAGTGGACGTCAACTTCCGCTCCCCCGGCCTACCGTCCCTCACATGGACCGACTTCGCACCACCGCCGCCGCGGCAGCCCTGCTGCTCGCCCTGCCGCTGTCCGTCGCCGCCGCCGCGCCGGCCCTGGCCGCTCCCGCCGCCCCGGCGAACGCCTCCACCTCCGCCTCCGCTCCCGCCCCGACCGCCGTCCACGTCGACCTGCCGCGCCCGACCGGCCCGTACGCGGTCGGGCAGGAGGTCCTGCACCTGGTGGACCAGGACCGCCCGGATCCGTGGGTCCCCTCCGCCGGTCCGCGCCAGCTGATGGTGTCGATGTACTACCCCGCGAAGGCCGGGACGGGCAGCACGGCCCCGTACATGACCCCTGCGGCCGCCCGGATGCTGCTGGACGGGAAGCTCCCGGGCAACACCATCCCGACCGAGGCGGTCACCGGCACCCGGACCTGGGCGAAGTCCGACGCGCGCCCGCAGGGCGGCCACTTCCCGATGGTGGTGCTGTCGCCGGGCTTCACCATGCCGCGGGCCTCGCTGAGCAGCCTCGCCGAGGACCTGACCAGCCGCGGGTACGTCGTCGCGCTGATCGACCACACCTACGAGAACACCGGGACGACGTTCCCCGACGGGCAGACCCTCCCGTGCCTGCTGTGCAACAAGCTGACGACCCCGGAGTCCTGGGCGGCCGTGGACAACAGCCGGGCGAAGGACGTCTCCTTCGTCATCGACCAGCTGACCGCCCGCCCCCACCCGGCCTGGCGCTACGCCCGCATGATCGACCGCGACCGGATCGGGATGGCCGGGCACTCGGCCGGCGGCGCCTCGACCGTCCCGTCCCTGCTCACCGACGACCGGATCCGGGCCGGGGTGGACCTGGACGGCACCATGGACGTCACCGTCCCCACCTCCGGGATCGGCGGCAAGCCCTTCCTGATGATCGGCCACCCGCTGCCCGACGGCGCCGAGGACAGCAGTTGGACGGAGAGCTGGCCGCACCTGGACGGCTGGAAGCGCTGGTTGACCTTCGCCGGCTCCAACCACGGCACCTTCACCGACTTCCCGCTGTTCTTCGAGAAGCTCAACCTGCCCCAGCCTCCCGGCACCACGATGTCGGGCGAGCGGGGCGTGGAGCTCACCCGCTCGTACGTGGCGGCCTTCTTCGACCTCCAGCTGAAGGGCGTGCAGCAGCCGCTCCTCGACGGGCCGACCGCCGCCAATCCGGAGGTGACGTTCCAGCCGTAACCGGGACGTGGTGGGCGCGGCCGTCGGCAGCCCGCCGGCGGCCGCGCCGCCGTTCGCTACGCGGCCGCCGCCGAGGCGATCGGTTCGAGCAGCCGGTGCGGGCGGACCAGGGAGCGGGAGACCGGGTCGTCCCGGTGCGTGCCGCCGCGGGCGGGGTTGGGGCGCATCGCGATCTCGGCCGGCGGGACGGGTGCGCCGCCGCACCGCGGGCAGACACCGACGACGTCCAGGTCGGTGCCGCAGACGGCGTGCGCGAACAGGTGGTGCGGGCCGCCCGCGGTCGCGTGCCGGCCGCCCCAGCGGCTCAACTGGTAGAGCGGCCCCCACAGTTCGAGGCCGGTCCCGGTGAGCAGGTAGCCGTGGCGCAGCGGCGCCTGCTGGTACGGCTCCTTGCGCAGCACCCCGGCCGCGACCAGGGCGTTGAGGCGGGCGGTGAGGACGGCGCGGGGGATGCCGAGGTGGGCGAGGAAGTCGTTGAAGCGCTGCACTCCGTAGAAGGCGTCGCGGAGGATCAGCAGGCTCCAGCGTTCGCCGACCACCTCCAGGGCGCGGGCCAGTGCGCAGTCCTGCTGTTCGTAGTCGGTTCCCAGCGCCATGCGGGTCAGCCTAGTCCACCCCGACAGAGGGTTCAATGAACAGACCAATGGTGGTAGCGTGCCGACCGAGACGAAGGTTCATTCACCAGACCTACGGGTCCGCGCTCCGGAGGGAACACCCCCATGTCCCCCGCACCACCCGGCTCCTCCCCCGTCACCGCACCCGTCACCACGCCCGCCCGGCCCGGCGCCACCCTGGCCGCCACCGCGGCCGCGACCGCGCTGGTCACCGTCGCCTACACCGCCCCCACCGCCTCGCTCGCCGCCACCGCCCAGGCCGCGCACCTCGGGGCCACCGGCCGGACCTGGATCCTCACCGGCACCCTGGTCGGCATCTCCGCCCTGCTGCTCACCGCCGGAAGCGCCGCCGACGACCACGGCCGCAAGCGGGTCTTCACCTTCGGCGTGCTGCTGTTCGCGGCCGCCGAGGCGCTGGCCGCGCTGGCCCCCGGCGGCGCCGTCTACCTGGCCGCCCGGGTGCTGCTCGGCGTCGCCTCGGCCGCCGTCCTGGCACCCGCGCTCGGCCTGATCAGCCACGCCCACCCGCCCGGACCGGGCCGGATCCGGGCCCTCGGGGTCTGGGGCGCCGCCGTCGGCCTCGGCATCGCCGTCGGCCCGGTGTACGGCGCGCTGGTCGGGCAGTGGGCCGGCTGGCGCGCGGTCAGCGGCGGGATCGCGGTCGTCTCGGCCGCCGTGGCGGCGTACGCGGCCACCGTCCTCACCGAGTCCCGGGCCGAACGGCCACGCGCCCTCGATCCGTACGGGGTGCTCACGCTGGCCGCCGGGACGTCCTGCCTGATCGCCGGGCTGGCCGAGGGGCGCGGCGGCTGGGGGCGGCCGGTGGTCGTCGCGCTGCTGGCCCTCGGCGTGCTGCTGCTGGCGCTGTTCGGGCTGGTCGAGGCGAAGACCCGGGAGCCGATGCTGGACCTCGCGCTGTTCCGCAGCCCCGGCTTCGTCGCCGCCACCGTCGGGGCGCTGTTCACCGGGCTCTCGCTGGTCGGCTTCATGAGCTACCTGCCGACCCTGCTCCAGGGCGTCCTGGGCCTGTCCGGCCTGGCCGCGGGCGGGGTGCTGGCGCTCTGGTCGGGCCTGTCGGTGCTGTCCGCGCTCCAGGCGCGGCGGCTGGCGGCGCACCTGTCGGCCACCGCGCAGGTCGCCGTCGGACTCGCGGTCTGCGGCCTCGGCGAGGCGGGCCTGTACGGGCTGGCGCCCGGCTCCGGCTGGCTGCGGCTCGCGCCGGGTCTGGCGGTGGCGGGCGTCGGCAGCGGGGTGCTCAACGCGGCGCTGGCCCGGCTGGCCGTCAGCAGCGTCCCGGCGCACCGGGCGGCCATGGGCTCGGGTGCCAACAACACCTCCCGGTACCTGGGCTCGGCGCTCGGCGTCGCGGTCACCGTGGCCGTCGCGGGCTCGGCCCGACCGGGCGGCCCCGGCCGGGAGGCCGCCGCCCGTGCCCTGGCGGCGGGCACCGACCGGGCCGTCCTGGTCGCCGCCGCCCTGTGCCTCGTCGGCGCGCTGCTCGCCCTGGCCGCCCGCACCGCCGAAGCCCGCACCGCCGAAGCCCGGGGCGCCGAAGCCCGGGGCGGCTGCGCCCCGGAGGCCGCCCCGGCCGGCGAGCGGGTCGCGACCCGGTGAGGCGCACGGGAAGTCGGCCCGGCCGACTTCGCGCGCTCGACCGCCGCCGGCGCAGCCGGTGCCGCCGGAAGCCCGGCGAGTCCTTCCCGGAGCGCCCGCTGCCGCACCGGTGAGCCCGCTACGGTGAGCGGCCCGCCGGGGCCGCGTGCGAAGATGGCAGGGCTGGTGGGGACGATCTCCGGACGGTTCTCTGGCCATGGTGAACGACAACGAACACCACCAGGGCGAGCCGCAACAGGACGCCCTGCTGATGGTGCCGATCGCGACGGCGCTGATCGAGGCCGACGGCCGGATCCTGCACTGGAGCGGCGACGCGGAGGCACTGCTCGGCTACTCCCCGGGGCAGGCGGTCGGGGCCAAGGCCGCCAAGTTGCTGACCTCCGAGGAGCAGCGGCCCGAGGTGCTGGAGCTGTTCCAGCAGATCCTGAACGGCCGGGCCTGGTCCGGCGTGTTCCCGGTCCGGCACCGGGACGGGCACCTGGTGAACCTGGAGTTCCGCACCCATCCGATCACCGGGCCGGACGGCCGCACGCTGGTGCTGGCCGTCGCCTCCGACGTGACCACGCTGCGCCGGATCCAGGCGGACCTGGCGGTGCTCGACGGCTTCTTCACCCAGTCCCCCGTGGGCATGGGCGTCTTCGACCCCGAGCTGCGGTTCGTCCGGCTGAACGAGGCGCTGGCCCGGGCCAACGGCCTGCCCGTCGAGGAGCAGCTCGGCCACCGGCTCACCGAGGTGCTGCCCGGGATCAACGGCGCCGAGGCCGAGGCGGTGATGCGGCGGGTACTGGAGAGCGGCGAACCGGTGGTGGACACCCGCTCGCACGGCCGCACCCCGGGCGACCCGCAGCGCGACCACGCGTGGTCCGCCTCGTACTTCCGGCTGGAGGAACCCGGCGGCCGGGTGCTCGGCGTGAGTTCCACCGTCATCGACGTCACCGAGCGGTTCCGCGCCGAGGCCCGGGCGGCGCGGGCCCAGGAGCGGCTGGCCCTGCTGGTCGACGCGACCGCCTCCATCGGCACCACGCTCGACCTGCGGCAGACCGCCCGGGAGCTGGCCGACACGATGGTGCCCAGGGTCGCCGACATCAGCGGGGTGTTCGCGCTGGAGGTGCTGGTGGCCGGGCGGAACGTCGAACCGCCCGACCCGGACGCGCCGCAGCTGGTCCGCCGGCTGGCCCTGGCCACCACCGACCCGCTGTACCCGGCCGAGTCACTGCCGGTGGAATCGCTGTACGAGCTGACCCCGGACTCGCCGTACGCCCGGGCGCTGGCCACCGGGCGGACGGTGGTGGTGCCGTCCTGGGAGCTGCCGCTGCTGAGCGAGGCCATCACCGAGAGCCACCGCCGGGCCTACCTCGGCGACCGGCCGCGCTCGGTGCGGATCACCCCGCTGGTGGCGCGCGGCACCACGCTCGGCATGGTGGTGTACTCGCGGCGCGGCGACCGGGAGTCGTTCGCCGAGGCCGACATCACCCTCGGCGACGAGCTGGCCTCGCGGGCCGCCGTCGCGATCGACAACGCCCGGCTGTACCTGCGCCAGCACCAGACCGTCCTGGCCCGGCAGCAGGCGCTGCGCGAGGCGAAGGCCGCCCAGGAGCGGCTGGCGCTGGTCAACGTGGCCTCCGCCCGGATCGGCACCACCCTCGATCTCGCCCAGACCGCGCAGGAGTTGGCCGAGGTGGCGACGCCCAGGCTGGCCGACTCCGTGGTGGTGGAGGTGCTGGAGGACCTGGTCCGCGGCGAGCGCGAGGCCCGCGCCCCGGAGGACGGTTCGGCGCTGCTGCGGCGGATGGCCTTCCACTCGGTGCCCGGCTCGACGTTGCGGCCGGTCGCCCGGCTCGGCGGGGTGCACCGCTTCGCACCCGGCACGCCGTACGCGTGGAGCCTGGCACACCGCAAGCCGGTCCTGGTGCCGCGGATGGACGCGGAGGGGCTGGCCTGGTTCGCCGACGACCCGGTGCGCGCCGCGGCGGTGCGGGAGCAGAACGTCCACTCCTTCATGGTCGTCCCGCTGATCGCGCGCGGCACCGCGGTCGGCGTCGCGGGCTTCTACCGCACCCTGGTGGAGCGCCCGTACGAGGAGGACGACATGGCGCTGGCCGGCGAGTTGGCGGTGCGGGCCGCCGTGTCGATCGACAACGCGCTGCTGTTCACCCGCGAGCGCGACGCGGCCGCCGCCCGGCAGCGGGCGCTGGACGCGGCCCGGGCCGCGCAGCAGCGGCTGTCACTGCTCAACGAGGCCAGCACCCGGATCGGCACCACCCTCGATCTGCACCGCACCGCCCAGGAGTTGGTGGAGATGGTGATCCCGCGCTTCGCCGACTTCGTCACCGTGGACCTGCGCGACGCGGTGCTCGGCGGCGAGGAGCCCGGCCCCGTCCCGGAGAACGAGTCGATACTGATGCGGGCGGTGGCGGTCGGCGAAACGGCTCAGGACGGCACCATGACGGCGGCCTCCGACCAGGTCGGCGAGACCTCGCAGTCCGCCCAGCTGTACGCGCAGAGCCTGCGCACCCGGCGCTCGATCCTGGTCTCCGAGGTGACCGAGGAGGAGATGCGCCGGATCGCCGCCTCGCCCGACCGGGTCCAGCCGGGGCTGGCCGCCGGGGTGCACTCGTACCTGATGGTGCCGCTGGTGGCGCGCGGACTCGTACTGGGCGGAGCAGAGTTCGTCCGCACCCGCAACCCGGAGCCGTTCGGCCCGGAGGATCGCTCACTGGCCGAGGAACTCGCCGCGCGCACCGCCCTCGCGATCGACAACGGCCGGCTCTACCGGCGCGAGCGGGACACCGCGCTCACCCTCCAGCGCAGCCTGCTGCCGCAGGAGATCCACCGCACGCTCGGCCTGGACCTCGCCTACCGCTACCTGCCCAGCAGCGTGGTCAGCGAGGTCGGCGGCGACTGGTTCGACGTCGTGCCGCTCTCCTCGGGGCGGGTCGCGCTGATCGTCGGCGACGTGATGGGCCACGGCATCCGGGCAGCCGCCACCATGGGCCAACTACGCACCGTAGCCAGGACGTTGATCACCCTGGACCTGAGTCCGGAGCGCGTCCTGCACCGGCTGGACGAGGCCTCCAGCGCCCTCGGCGAGGGCCAGTTCGCCACCTGCGTCTGTGTGGTGTACGACCCGGTGGACCGCCACTGCACCGCCGCCTGCGCCGGCCACCTGCCGCCCGTCGTCGCCGATCCGCAGGGGCGGGCGCACCTCGTCGAACTGCCGCCCGGCGCACCGCTCGGCGTCGGCGGAGTCCCGTTCGAGAGCGTGGAGTTCACCCTCCCCGAGGAGGCCATCCTGGTGCTCTACACCGACGGGCTGGTCGAGCGCCGGGGCCACGACATCGACGAGGGACTGCAGCTGCTCTGTCGGACGGTCGCCGACCGGCGCCGCTCGCTGGAGCAGACCTGCGACGCCGTCCTGGCCGAACTCACCGGCCCCACCAGCGAGGACGACATCGCCGTCATCATGGCGCAGGTCCGGCCGGTCGGCGCGGACCGGATCGCCAGCCTGCCGCTCACCGGCGACCGCGCGATGGTCGCCCACTCGCGCCGCTTCACCCGCGAGACGCTGGCCGCCTGGGGCCTCGAAGCGCTCGCCGACTGGGCCGAACTGCTCACCAGCGAGCTGATCACCAACGCCCTGGTACACGCCGGATCCCCCACCCAGCTGCGGCTGTTCTGCAACCGGGCGCTCACCGTCGAGGTCGCCGACCAGGAGAGCGAGACGCCCCGGATCCGGCGCGCCCGCGCCGAGGACGAGGGTGGGCGCGGCATCCACCTGGTCAACGAGCTCGCGCACCGCTGGGGCAGCCGCCGCACCGGGGACGGCAAGGTGGTCTGGTTCGAGCTGGAACTGCCCCCGGGCAGCCCGTCCGAGTGATCCGGCCCGCGACCGGGCGATCCGGGCCCGCGACCGGGTGGCGCGGCCTGCGACCGGGCGGTTCGGCCCGCGACCAGGAGGCACGGCCCGCGGGCTCAGTCCGGCAGGAGCAGGTTCACGTCGCCGAACTCGTGCCAGAGGTAACGGTGCTGGACGGCAGCCCGGTAGCACTCGGCGAGCAGGGGCCGCCCGGCGACGGCGGCCAGCATCAGCAGGTGCGAGGCGCGGGGCTCGTGCCAGCCGGTGAGCAGGCCGTCGACCGCGCGCACCCCGCGCTCCGGGGTGATCACCAACTCCGTCCAGCCGTCCGCCTCCTGGACGGTGCCGTCCGGCGCGGCGGCCGACTCCAGGGCGCGCACCACCGTGGTGCCGACGGCGATCACCCGCCCGCCGCCGGCCCGCACATGGCCGACCAGGCGGGCGGTGGCCGCCGGGACGTGGAACCACTCGGCGTACGGCGCCTCGTGCGCCTCCGGCGAGGCCACCCCGGTGTGCAGCGTGACCGGCGCGACCAGCACCCCGCGACCCGCCAGCCGGGCCACCACCTCCGCGCTGAACGGCCTTGCGGCGCTGGGCATCTCGCTGCTGCCGGGGACGGTCGCGAAGGCCGTCTGGTAGGCCTCGATCGGCCAGTCGCGGTCCACGTAGCCGTACCGGATCGCCTTGCCGTGCGCCTCCAGGTACGACAACAGCCCTGCTGGAAAGGTCAGTCGGGCGTACCAGAGCCGGGCGGTGAACGGTGCGACCAGCTCGGCCGCGCCACCGGCGGGCAGCGCCACCCGCAGACCAGGCCGGGCCGGGGAGTCGGCCGGCGGGTAGCAGGCGGCCGCCGCACCCGACACCACCCGCCGCAACTCCACCAGGTAGGAGCCGCGTTGGTCGGGCTGGGCGGAGGACAGGTGCAGCGCGACCGCCGTACCGTCGGGCAGCCGGCCGGGCAGCGCGGCCGGCAGGGTGGCCGAGTTGTTGACCACCAACAGGTCACCCGCGCGCAGCACCCCGGGCAGCCCGGTGAAGCGGTGGTGCTCGACGCTCCCCCGGTCGCGCCGGCCGACCAGCATCCGCACCCCGTCCCGCGCCCCGCCGCGCGCCTCCGCCGGTGCCCGGGCGGAGAGTTCGGGCGGCACGGCGACGTCGAGGCCGAGGTCCGCCAGTCCGGTCATCGCCCACCCCGGGCCGCGGCCCTCAGGTCCTCGACGCGGTAGCGGCCGGAGGGGGCGCGGTCGTGCAGCAGTCCGAGCAGGACCGGCACCACCTCCTCGGGCAGCGGCTCGCCGGAGATGTCCTCACCGGGGCTGGCCTCCTGCAACATCCCGGTGCGCATGCTTCCCGGGTCCACCGCCCACACCCGCAACTCCGGCTCCTCCCGGGCGAGTACGGCGGTGGCGAGGTCGAGCGCCGCCTTGCTGGCGCCGTAGCCGCCCCAGCCGAGATAGGGCACGACGGCGGCGTCCGAACTGATGTTGAGCACGGCCCCGGCGTGGGCGCGCAGCTGCGGCAGGACGAGCTGGGTGAGGGCGATCGGGGCGAGCGCGTTGACCTCGAAGGTCTCCAGCAGGTCCGGCAGCGGGAAGTCGGCCAGCCGGGGCAGCGGTTCGGCGCCGGGCGCGGTGGCGCCGTTGAGCGTACCGGCGTTGTTGACCAGCAGGCTCGCGCCGCCGAGCCCGTCGGCGGCCGCGGTCAGGTGGGCGCGGTGGTCGTCGTCGACGATGGAACCGGGGAGGGCGACGACCTTGGTGACGGCGGCCAGGGCCGCCTCGGCGGCGGCGAGTCCGGCCGCGCCGCGGGCGCTGATCACCAACTGCCAGCCGTCGGCGGCGAGGGCCCGGGCGAGCGCCAGGCCGAGCCCCCGGGAGGCACCGGTGACCACGGCGACGGGGGCGGGGGCGGTGTGCTGTGCTGCGTTCATGCCCCCACCCTCGCCCCGCAGGAGGCGGCGGCGGATCGGCCACCGGAACCGGGACCCGGTCGTCCGTTGGGCCTACGGCCTCTGGGTCGCCGGACCGGGGCCGGCGGCCCAGGCTTGCGGGTCCGTCCAGGCGGCGAGGGCGCGGCGGGTGTCGAAGCGGTGCTCCCGGCCGGTCAGCGGGTCGGTGAACTCGACCACCGAGGCGAGGAGTTGGAGCGGGCGGCGGAAGTCGTCCGGGGCCGGTTCGGGCAGCACCACCGGATACACCGGGTCACCGAGGATCGGCACGCCGAGGCCGCACATGTGCAGCCGCAGCTGGTGGGTGCGCCCGCTCAGCGGCCGCAGCCGGTAGCGGGCCAGGCCGTCGCGGCGTTCCAGCAGGTCGATCCGGCTCTCGCTGTTCGGCGGCGCGTCGAGCTCCCGGGCCGCGATCACCCCGCGCTCCTTGAGGATGTGGCTGCGCACGGTGCGCGGCAGGTCCAGCGCCGGGTCGTACGGGGCGATCGCCTGGTACTCCTTGCGCACCAGCCGGTCGCTGAACAGCGTCTGGTAGGCACCGCGCTCCTCGGGCCGCACCACGAACATGGCCAGGCCCGCGGTGAGCCGGTCGAGCCGGTGCGCGGGGCTGAGGGCGGGCAGGTCGAGACTGTGCCGCAGCCGGGACAGCGCCGTCTCGACGACGTGCCGGCCGCGCGGGGTGGTGGCCAGGAAGTGCGGCTTGTCGACGACGACCAGGTGTTCGTCGCGGTGCAGCACCTCCAGTTCGAACGGGACGTGGACCTCCTCGGGGAGGTCCCGGTAGAACCACAGGTGCGCGCCGGGCCGGAACGGCTCGTCCGGGGCGACCGGGCCGTGCTCGCCGACGATCTCGCGGCCGCTCAACGCCGCGTCGATCCGCGCGGCGCCCACGGCCGGCAGCCGCTCGACCAGGTAGGCGCGGACGGTCGGCCAGGGGCCCTCGGGCGGCAGCCGCAGGTGCACCGGGTCCACACCGTGGCGCTGCGGAAGGGGGGAGGCCGGGCGGCGGCTCTTGCGTCTCATCTCCCGGCCAGCGTAGTCCGCCCGCTGGGGCGGGTCTTCAAGCCCCCGTCGTCCGCCCGGAGGGCGGGCGTGGCGGCGTTGGGGTGCGTGCATCGCAAGGCGGAGGAGGGAGTCCATGCGGTGGGGGCACCTCCCGGCCGAAGGCTGGGGGCCATCGGCGACCGACGACAACGCCGCGAGGTGCGTGCCCCGGCGTCGGCGCGCAGGCGGGGGTTTGAAGACCCGCCCCAGGGGCGGCCTCGGCCGAGGTCCCCGAGGTGCCGCTCACGGGGAGTGCGGAGCACAGTGGACGGTAGGTCGCCAATCCGCCGGGAGCAGCCGGGAGGACGTGTGAGCGCAGACGGCCCGGGCGGTGTGCCGCCGCTGCACCTGCCGCGGCGCACCCGGATGCTGCTGGTCGGCGCCTTCGGGCTGCTGGTCGCCGCCGTGGTGGCCGACCTGGTGACCGGGCCGGGGACGACCCTCTCCCCCGTACTGGCCGTCGCGCCGGTCCTGGCCGGGGCGACCACCCGCAGCGCCCGGGTGCCGCTGGCCGCCGGGGGCATCGCCGTCGTGGCGGTCGGGCTGCTGGAGACCACCAACACCGAACTGCCGGCCGAGGTGCACATCACCGCGCTGATCACGGTGCTCGCGGCGACCCTGGCCAGCGCCGCCAACGTCGTCCTGGTCTCGGCCCGGGAACGGGAGCTGTTCCACGTCCGGACGGTCGCCGAGGCGGCGCAGCGGGCCCTGCTGCGCCCGCCGCCGGAGCGGATCGGGCGGCTGCGCACCGCGGTGCGCTACGTCGCGGCGGCGGCCGAGGCACGCATCGGCGGGGACCTGTACGCGGTGGTCGACACCCGCTACGGCGCCCGGATCCTGCTCGGGGACGTGCAGGGGCACGGGCTTCCGGCGGTGGAGACGGCGGCGGACGTGCTGGGGGTGTTCCGCGAGGCGGCCCGGACGGAGCCCGATCTCGGGCGGCTGGCCGAGCGGCTGGACGCGGCGCTCGCCGCCCGACCGGGCGAGGGGCGCTTCGCCACCGCGCTGCTGCTCACCGTGCCCGCGGAGCGGGGGCAGGTCGGCGTGGTCAACTGCGGGCACCCACCCCCGCTGCTGCGCCGCGCGGGCCGGGTGCACGCGCTGACGCCGCCGTACGCCGCGCCGCCGCTCGGGCTGCTGGGGCTGACCGGTGACGGCTATCCGACGGGCCGCTTCGAGCCGCTGCCGGGGGACCTGCTGCTCCTGTACACCGACGGCATCACCGAGGCCCGCAACGCCGAGGGGCGGTTCTACCCGCTGGAGGAGCGGCTGCCGGAGCTGCCCGCGGGGAGCCCGGCAGACCTGCTGGAGGACCTGCTCGCGGACGTCGACGGCTGGGTCGGCGACGCCGGGCTGACGGACGACGCGGCGCTGCTGGCGCTCCGCTGGGAGCACTGACGGGCGGACGAGCAGGCCGGCGGGCCGGCGGGAGCAGTGACGGCCCGGCCGATTGTCAGAGCCGTGTGCAAGGCTTCACACACGGTCGGTGAGGGGCCGGCCGGGTGACGATCGTCGGGAGGAGAGCGCCATGGGGTCCAAGGCCAGCGGGTCGTTCGAGCTGACCAGCTTCGAACCGGTGGAGACGGAGGAGCGCGAGGGTGCGGCCTTCGGGCGGGTCCGGATCTCCAAGAACTTCACGGGCGGGCTGAGCGGCACCAGCGAGGTGCGGATGCTCTCCGTCGCGGGCCCCTCGGGCGGCCCGGCGTCGTACGTCGCGGTGGAGCACGTGACGGGCGAACTGGACGGGCGGAGGGGCTCGTTCGTGCTCCAGCACGCGGCATGGGACACCGGCGGGACGACCATACGCGTGGTGCCGGGCACCGGGTCGGGCGAGCTGGCCGGGCTCACCGGCGAGTTCCGCCTGACCGTCGACGAGGCCGGCACCCACACCTACGTCCTGGAGTACGACCTGGGCTGATCACCTGGTCTCCCCCGCGCGCCGCGTGCCGCACGCACCGGGCTGCCGTCCGCGCTGCCACGATGATGCGATCAGTGCACGATCGACATCGGAGGGTGGCGCATGCCCGGTACGACGATGGCGGCGGACGGCACGCCGGTCGCGATGCTGGCCGCGAATACGGTCGCGGCGCCAGTCACGGCTCACGTCACGGCGCCGGTCACGGTCGAGGAGGTGGTCGGTCGGCTGCGGGAGATCGGGGCGGGTCTGCCCCCGGCGGACGGGGTGGCGGTCTTCAACCGGCTCTACCTCACCGTCACGGAGGCCGTCCGCGACCGGCTCGGCGGCTCGTACTTCGCCGATCCGGCGGCGATGGCCGAACTGGACACGGTGTTCGCCGGGCGCTACCTGCTGGCCGTGGCCGCCGACACGGCCGGGCAGGAGCCGCCCGCCTGCTGGCGGCCGCTGTTCGCGCTGCGCGCCCACCCGGGGGTGCACCCGCTGCAGTTCGCGCTGGCCGGGATGAACGCCCACATCCAGCACGACCTGCCGCTCGCCGTCGTGGACACCTGCCTGCGGCGGGGCTGCGAGCCGGCCGGGCTCGCGGCGGACTACCACCGGATCAACGGCCTGCTGGCGGAGGTGGAGACGGCCGTCCGGGAGGAGCTGATGCCCGGCCCGGACGTGCTGGAGCGCGCCGAGCCGCTCACCCACCTGCTCGGCGTCTGGTCAGTGGAGGCCGCCCGCGAGGGGGCGTGGTCGGCTGTCCAGGCGCTCTGGGAGCTGCGCGCGGTGCCGACCGCCGCGCGGGCCTTCGCCGCCGCCCTGGACTGCTCGGCCGGCCTGCTCGGCCACGCCCTGCTGCTCCCGCTCGGCCCGCACCCCGCACGGGACGCAGCCTGCGGCGCACCACGCACGGCGGACGCACCGGCCGCACCGGCCGTACCAGGCAAGGCACTGCACGCACCGGGCACGGCGCCCAACGCACCAGGCAAGGCGCCGGACGTACCCCGCAAGGCACCGGACGCGCCCCGCACGGCGGCCGGCCGGCTCCCCGAGGCGAGGAACCGGCCGGCCGGTGAAGGAGAGGGCGCTCGGGCCCGGCCCGATCAGGCCCAGCTGGAGTGCAGCGGCTTGCCCTCGGCGTAGCCGGCCGCGCTCTGGATGCCGACGATCGCCTTCTCCTGGAACTCCTCCAGGGTGTTGGCGCCCGCGTAGGTGCAGGAGCTGCGCACACCGGCCACGATCGAGTCGATCAGGTCCTCGACGCCCGGGCGGGCCGGGTCGACGAACATCCGGGAGTGCGAGATGCCCTCCTCGAACAGCGCCTTGCGGGCCCGGTCGTACGAGGAGTCCTGGGAGGTGCGGTTGCTGACCGCACGGGCCGAGGCCATGCCGAAGCTCTCCTTGTACTGGCGGCCGTCGGCGGCGGTCTGCAGGTCGCCCGGGGACTCGTAGGTGCCGGCGAACCAGGAGCCGATCATCACGTTGGAGGCGCCGGCGGCCAGTGCCATCGCGACGTCGCGCGGGTGGCGGACGCCGCCGTCGGCCCACACGTGCTTGCCGAGCCGGCGCGCCTCGGCGGCGCACTCCAGCACGGCGGAGAACTGCGGGCGGCCGACGCCGGTCATCATCCGGGTGGTGCACATGGCGCCGGGGCCGACGCCGACCTTGAGGATGTCGGCGCCCGCCTCGACCAGGTCGCGGACACCGGCGGCGGAGACCACGTTGCCGGCCACGATCGGGATCCGCGGGTCGAGGCCGCGCACCGCGCGCAGCGCGCTGATCATCGATTCCTGGTGGCCGTGCGCGGTGTCCACGACCAGCACGTCGGCGCCGGCGTCGATCAGGGCCTTGGCCTTGCCGGCCACGTCGCCGTTGATGCCGACGGTGGCGGCGATCCGCAGCTTGCCGGCGGCGTCCACGGCCGGGGTGTACAGGGTGGCGCGCAGCGCGCCCTTGCGGGTGAGGATGCCGACGAGCCGGCCCTCGGCGTCGACGACCGGGGCGAGCTTGCGGTGCGCCTCGGTGAGCTTGTCGAAGGCGGTGCGCGGGTCGATGCCCTCGTCCAGGAGCAGCAGGTCGCGGGACATCACGTCGGCGAGGCTGGTGAAGCGGTCCACGCCCTGGCAGTCGGAGTCGGTGACGACGCCGACCGGCTTGCCGTCCTCGACGACCACGAGGGCGCCGTGCGCGCGCTTGGGCAGCAGCGACAGCGCCTCGGCGACGGTGGCGCCCGGGGCGAGGGTGATCGGGGTGTCGTGCACCAGGTGGCGCTGCTTGACCCAGGAGACGACCTCGGCGATGACCTCGGTGGGGATGTCCTGCGGGATCGCGACCAGGCCGCCGCGGCGGGCGACGGTCTCGGCCATCCGGCGGCCCGCGATGGCGGTCATGTTGGCGACGACCAGCGGGATGGTGGTGCCGGTGCCGTCGTTCGAGGAGAGGTCGACCGCCTGCCGGGAGCCCACGGCGGAACGGCTGGGGACCATGAAGACGTCGTCGTACGTGAGGTCGTACGAGGGCTTGAGGTCGTTCAGGAAGCGCATGAAGGGGGCTCTCTGGCTGGGAGAAATTACACCTCGGGTGCGGTTGCGGCACTGCCGCCGGGCGCACTCGGGCGCCCGGCACCCAGCATTCGATTCTCCGGGACGGTGGGATCAAAAGCCAGTTCGAGGCCCATTGCTGGCACTGTGTACAAACCATGATCAATGCTCCGCGCGTAGACTTGGACGATCATCCAAGTCCGACGGTTTTCGCCCCGGCCAGGGCCGCTCCCGTAGCATTCACGCGGTAACGGCGAGGCGAGCGGGAAGCGGCGACAGGCAATGACGGCGGGCGTGGACATCAAGCAGGACCAGAGCGACACGGACACCGGGGAGGAGATCGACTACGGTCCCGGCCTCGACCCCGAGCGGCTGCGGCTCTGCCTGGACGTGCTCGCCGAGCTCGACCAGCTGCACGTCGACCACCCGGACGCGATCACCGTCCGCCAGGCCGTCGGCGGCATATTCCGGACCCTCAAGCAGCGCCGCCGCCAGGAGACCCGGGCCCGCAAGACCGCCAACGACCGCGAGGTCACCGCGCGCACCGCCACCGGCGCCCCCACCCGGATCGACGACGAGACCGCCGGCGCCTTCGGCCTGACCACCGTCACCAGCACCGAGATCGCCGGCATCCTGGAGCGGCCCCGCTCCTGCTACACGTGCAAGCAGCGGTACGTCGAGGTCGACGCGTTCTACCACAACCTCTGCCAGGACTGCGCCGTCAAGAACCGGTCCCACCGGGACGCCCGCGCCGACCTCACCGGCAAGCGCGCGCTGCTCACCGGCGGCCGGGCCAAGATCGGCATGTACATCGCGCTGATGCTGCTGCGCGACGGCGCCCACACCACCATCACCACGCGCTTCCCCAACGACGCCATCCGCCGCTTCACCGCGATGCCGGACAGCGCCGAGTGGATCCACCGCCTCAAGGTCGTCGGCATCGACCTGCGCGACCCGGCCCAGGTCATGGCGCTCGCCGACGAGGTCGCCGCCGACGGCCCGCTGGACATCCTGATCAACAACGCCGCGCAGACCGTGCGCCGCCCGCCGGAGTCCTACCGCGAGCTGCTCGCCGCCGAGTCCGCGCCGCTGCCGGCCGGCGAGCTGCCGCAGGCCACCACCATCGGCCGCTTCGGCAGCGGCAGCGTCGACCTTCCCGCCCTCCCCCACCAGGCGAGCGGCGACGCGCAGCGGATGGCCGCCGAGGACGTCACCTCGCTCGCGCTCGTCACCGGCTCCGCCACTCCCGCCCGGATCGAGGCCGGCACCGCGATCGACGCCGGCGGGCTGGTGCCCGACCTCGCGCCCACCAACAGCTGGGTGCAGACCGTCCAGGAGGTCGGCCCGGTCGAGCTGCTGGAGGTCCAACTCTGCAACTCCACCGCGCCGTTCATCCTGATCAGCCAGCTGCGCCCGGCGATGGCCGCCTCCGCCTCCCGCCGCAAGTACGTGGTCAACGTCTCCGCGATGGAGGGCGTGTTCCAGCGCGGCTACAAGGGCGCCGGCCACCCGCACACCAACATGGCCAAGGCCGCGCTCAACATGCTCACCCGCACCAGCGCGCACGAGATGTTCGAGACCGACGGCATCCTGATGACCGCCGTCGACACCGGCTGGATCACCGACGAGCGGCCGCACCCGGACAAGATGCGGCTGGCCGACGAGGGCTTCCACGCCCCGCTCGACCTGGTCGACGGCGCGGCCCGGGTGTACGACCCGATCGTCCGCGGCGAGCTCGGCGAGGACCTGTACGGCTGCTTCCTGAAGGACTACGAGCGCTCCAACTGGTAACCCCGGTCCCCCGCGAGGATCCCCGCGAAGGAGATGGCGAATTGACCACCGCACCGCTGCTCGGCGCAGGAATCATCGTGCCCACCGGGGACGGCCGGGTGCTGATCGGTCGGCGCACCACCGCCGGCGAGCCGCCCACCTGGAGCCTGCCCGGCGGAAAGGTCGATCCCGGCGAGTCCTTCGAGCAGACCGCGGCCCGCGAACTCGCCGAGGAGACCGGCATCGTGCTGCCCGCCGAGCAGATGCGGGTGCTCGCCCTCCTGCTCGACCACGAGCTCGGCCGGCCCCGGCTGACCGCCGCCGTGCTGGCGCCGCCGAGCCTGGCCGAGGCGGTCGTCACCGAGCCGCACGCCTGCGGCGGCTGGGAGCGCGTCGCGCTGGACGCGCTGCCGGAGCCGATGTTCTACCCGTCCTCGCTGGTCCTCGGCAGCTGGCTGCCGCAACGGCCGTCGGCGGTCCGGGCCGGAACGACCGGGTACCCCGTCACCCGCTGAGGGTGACGGGGTACGCCCGGGCGGCGACGGTCCAGCTCACCCGGGCGCCGACGGTCCGGCTCGCCCGAACGGCGACGGGCCGCCGCCCACGCCGGGCGGCGGCGGGCCGTCAGCCGTTGCGGGCGGCCTCGGGGCCGGTGATCCGCTTCAGCAGCGGCAGCGTCGAGGCGATGATCCCGACCGAGGCCACCACGCCGAGGGCGACGAAGCCGAAGTACACCGCGCCCGGCGACACCAGGTGGTAGTCCATCTGGGAGCTGAGGAACAGGGCCGAGGCGGCGAGGGCCGCGCCGATCGAGATCACCGCCACCGACAGCAGCGGCAGCACGCTCTCCAGCGCGATCACCCGCTGGAGCAGGCGCAGCGGCGAACCGGTGAGCCGCAGCATCGCGAACGGCCGCCTGCGGTCGGAGAGTCCGGCCACCACGCTGACCGCGAGGCTGCACCCGGCGATCGGGAGCGTGGTCAGCAGCACCACGTTCGCCAACTGCCGCCATCCGGCGAGCCGTTGCTGGCCTTCGGTGGCCCAGTCACCGACCGTGTGCGCGTCGTGGTCGGGCCACGCCGCAGTGAACACCGTCCGGACCTGCTCCTTCGCCGCCGTCGATCCGTCGGTCGTGGCGTAGAGCAGTTGGACCGGGAGCTTCGCGACCTCCTCCGCGGAGACCGGGACGGCGGGCCACTCGGCGTCCGGGTGCGAGGTGAGGTTGAGGAACTCGCGCGACGGGACGGCCGCCACGCTCGCCCCGGCCGCGCAGTGGCCGACCACCGGGACCTCGGCGAGGTCCGCGCAGGACACCAGGCCGGGGGTGAGGAGCGGGGCGTCCGGGCGGGGACTGACCGGGATCTTCCCGAGGCCGGCCGGGTTGGTGTGGAGCACCGCGAGACCCCGCAGGCCCGGCACGGCCCGCGCCTGTGCCAGGACCTGCTCCGGCACCGCGTCCGTCAGTTGCCTGCCGTCCCGGTAGTCGCCTTGCACCACGGACGCGCGGGACGACTGGTCGCCGTCCAGCGAGCCGCGGTTGGCGTTGATCGTGCCGATGACGCAGACCGTCGACGTGGTGACGAACAGCGCCAGGATCAGGCCGCTGACCGCGCGGAATCCGGCCTTCGGGTCGTCCGCGAGCCGGCGCACCGCGATCAGCGTGGCCGGACGGCTGGTGCGGCGGGCGACCGCACGGGCAGCGACCATGGTCAGCCACGGCCCGGCGATCACCAGGCCGAGCATCACCAGCAGGAACCCGGGCAGGTAGGCCGCCGCCTGTCCGTTCCCGGTGGCCGGGCGGCGGCCGAGGAAGTACAGCAGCTCCGCGAGCCCGGCCAGCAGCGGGACCAGCCGCCAGGCCCGGGGCGGCCGCGGGGTGACCCGGCGGCTGACGCCCAACGGGGAGACGGTGACCCGGCGCAGCGCGAACCGGGCCGCCACCGCCGAGGCGAGCGGCACGGCCAGGACGGTGCCCAGCACCTGGAGGCCGGTCAGGCTCAGGTCGTCGAGGTGGAAGCGGCCGCCGGTGAAGGGCACGTCGGCCACCAGCGGGCGCAGCGCCAGGTAGAGGCCGAAGCCGGCGGCCGTACCGGCCACCGCGGCGACGGTGGACTCGACCGCGGCGATCACCGAGATCTGCCGCGGGGTGGCACCGACCAGCCGCATCGCGGCGAACCGCTGCTCCCGGGTGGCGGCGGACAGGCGGGTCGCGGTGCCGATGAAGATCAGCACCGGGAAGATCATCGCACCGCCCACCACCGACAGGATGAGCGTCATCGCGTCACCCCGGATGCCCCGGCTCAGGCAGTCACCGTTCCCGCACTCGGGCCGGGTGGTGGCGATGGTGGTGACGGCGACGGCGCGGGGCGCGGCCTCGACCTCGCCGACCGTCCGGCCGACGACCACGGCCAGCGTGTCCGGAGAGGGCATCGCCGAGTCGTTCAGGGTGCCGGCCATCCGGCCCGGGAAGCGGTCGCCCAGCTCGACGGCCGGGACGGTGCGCAGCAGCGCTGCCAGCGCCGGGGAGGCGTAGTACTCGCCGGGGGCCGGCACCCGGTCGAGCCCCGGCGGGACGGGCGAGGTCGGCCCGGTCGCGGCGACGTCGATCTCGCGGATCTCCGAGCCGTCGTAGTAGTCGTTGTGGGGCCGCCACCACAGCGGGTCGACCTGCGCGCTCTCGGTCCGGCTCCGGGCCCCGGAATCGAGCCAGACCTGGCGCTGGTTGGCACGGTCGATCGCGTTCATGCTGGCGAGCGTGGACAGCAGCAGCCCGACCCCGATCGCCACCGCCGCCGCGATCATCAGCAGCCGGGCGAGCGCCTCCCGGCCGCCGCTGACCGCCAGCCGGAGCGAGAACCGGATCACGAGGCCACCGACCCGGCTCCGGCCCCGGCCCCGGCCCCGGCCCCGGCGGAGAGCGTGCGGGCCTGGCCGTCGCGGACGATCGCCTCGCGGTCGGCGTAGGCGGCGACCCGCGGCTCGTGGGTGACCAGGATGACGGTGGTGCCCTGCTCCCGGGCCGAGCCGACCATCAGTTCCATCACCTGCTCGCCGGTCAGCGAGTCCAGCGCGCCGGTCGGCTCGTCGGCGAACAGCACCTGCGGCCGGGCCACCAGGCCCCGGGCCAGCGCCACGCGCTGCGCCTGACCACCGGACAGTTCGCCGGAGCGGCGCCGCTCCATGCCGTCCAGGCCGAGCCGGGCGAACCACGGTCGGGCCTGCGCGAGAGCGTCCGCGCGGCGCACGCCGTTCAGCAGCAGCGGCAGCGCCACGTTCTCCTCCGCCGTCAACTCCGGGACGAGCTGGCCGAACTGGAACACGAAGCCGAACTTGTCGCGGCGCAGGGCGCTGCGCCCCGCCTCGTTCAGGGTGTCCAGGCGCTGCCCGTTGAACAGCACCTCGCCCGCGTCGGGCACCAGGATGCCGGCCAGGCAGTGCAGTAACGTCGACTTTCCCGAGCCGCTCGGGCCCATGATGGCGAGCACCTCGCCGGCCTCGACGGACAGGCTCGCCCCGCGCAGGGCGGGGGTTTCACCGAAGGACAGGGCGACGTCGCGGGCCTCGATCACGGCGGTCATGAGCGCACCGCCTCGGCCAGCGCGTCCAGGCGGGCGGCGGTGAGGTCGATCCAGCGCAGGTCGGCGTCCAGGTGGAACAGGCCGTGGTCGGCGAGCAGGGCGTCCACCAGGGCGCCGGTGCGGCGCAGTTCGGTGAGTTCGCGCATCCGGCGCAGGTGGGCGGCGCGCTGGGTGTCCAGGTACTCCTCGGCGTCGCGGCCCAGCATCAGGGCCAGCACCACCTTGGTGAACAGCACGCTCTGCAGGTTGGGTTCGGGCGCGACCGGATCCCGGAGCCAGGTCTCGAACTCCGTCACCCCCGCGTCGGTGATCACGTAGCGCTTGCGTTCGGGTCCGTCGCCGGGCTCCGCCTCGCCCGCGACCACCTTGCCGTCCCGGGCCAGCCGGCCGAGGGTCGCGTACACCTGTCCGTACGGGAGGGGTTTGCCGCGGCCGAAGAGGGAGTCGTAGTCGCGCTTGAGGTCGTAGCCATGGCTCGGCTCCCGCTCCAGCAGCCCCAGCAGGGTCAAAGGAACACTCATGGGGGAGACCATACCCCACGCGTATACTCCGAGTGTATAGCTGGCGAGAATACGGCCTCTGCCTGCGGAAACCCCGTCAGAACCCGGCCGGGACCCGGGCGGAAGTCGGTCAGAACGCGGCCAGAGCGCGGCCGGAGCGCGATCAGAACCTGGGCGGAAACACCGTCACCCGGGTGCGGGCGGGCAGGAGGCAGCCCCACGCTCACCCCCTGCACCGCACCACGGCCCGGCACCCCCACGGTCAACCGGGCCAAGCCGTCCCCTGGCACGAAGGATGCGGCCGGACCCCAGCCTGCCCGCCCGCCCGGCCGCTGCCGAGGGCCGAACGTCCCTGGTGCGCGAAGGGGCGCCGGGCGGCCGCGCACCCGGGCGCGACCCGGAACGCGACCGGCGCGCGGCGGCGCCGTCCGCAGGTCCCGGTGGTACGAGCCCGCACGACTCTTGTGCGCGGGCGGCCACCGGGTGGAAATTGGGTGACGAAGCCTCACGACCTCACCACTGCGCCGCCCCAACCCCCCTGAGGAGCCGTCGACGTGTCCAGCACACCCCGCCCCGCCCGGCCATCGTCGCGCCCGCCGCGAACCGGCCGCCGGCTGCGGCGGGCCTTCGGTGCCCGGCACGAACCGCTGGTCCGGCCCGTCGACCGGGCCCGCGCCCGCGCCTGGCTGCTGAGCGCCTTCGGGGCCCTGCTCGCCCTCGCCTTCGCCACCGGCAGCTCCCTGCTCGCCTACCACGCCACCGCACCCCAGGCCGACAGCGACCGCCTGCGCCTCCACAAGGTCGACGCCGTGGTGCTCACCCTCCCCGACCACGGCTCCGGCACGGGCACCGGCGCCGGAGGACGCTTCGGCGCCGGCTACAGCACCCGCGTCGACGCCGAGGCCTCCTGGACCTACCCCGACGGCCAGCCGCACACCGGTACCGTCCAGGCCCCCCGTACGGCTGTCACCGGCACCGTCGTCCCCGTCTGGGTCGACCCCGCCGGAGCCCTCTCCTCGCCCCCGACCAACCGCGCCGCCGTCGCCGTCTCCGCCGTCTGCACCGGCGCCGGCGCCCTCCTCGCCCTCCTGGCCCTGCTCACCCTCGCCCTGCGCCTTCGCCTGCACGTCCTCGACCGCCGCGCCGACGAGGCCTGGACCCAGGGCTGGGCCCGCCTCGAACCCCTCTGGAGCGGCCGCGCCGGCCACCGCCAGGACGACTGACCCCTGCGGACGAGCGGGAACCGGCGAGCAGCGGGACGCGGCACCAGGTCAGAGCGGGTGGGTCCAGTCCGGGGCGGGGTGGGCTCCGGCGGCCCGGTGGGTGAGGGCCGCGACGGCGACGAGGAGGGCCAGGGCGAGGGTCAGGGCGACGGGGACGTCGGCCTGGCGGATGAGGAGGGCGCCGACGAGGGCGCCGACGAACATCCAGACGGCGGAGGCCAGCCGGCGGGGGCCGGTGCGGTCGGCGGCGAGGGCCGTGATGGTCATGGTGAGCACCGTGGTGGTCAGGTCGGGGACCTTGAGGGAGCGGACCACCGCGTTCTGGCCGCCCATGGCGAAGGCCAGCAGCCCGATGAGGCCGTAGCGGGCCGGGTCGGAGGTGTAGCCGGCCACGGTGGCCAGGGCGATGCTCGCGGCGACGAACACCGTCTGGGCGACCACCGCCGTGGTCAGCAGCCGCCCGCGGTGGTCGGGCAGCCGTCGGGCGAGGTGGCCCCCGACCAGGGCGCCGAGTACGAACGCGGCGAGGGCGCTCAGCGAGGCGGTGGCGGAGAGTCCGGCGGCACCGGCCAGGGCGAAGCCGAGGAAGACCACGTTGCCGGTCATGTTGGCGACGAAGACGTGGCCGAGCCGGAGGTAGCTGACGGCGTCCACCAGTCCGGTGACGACGGTGAGCACCAGCAGCATCGGCACCAGCGGCCCGTGCCTGGGATCGGGGGTGAACATCGGGACCTCCTGGTCGGCCTCGTGACGGTGCCTCCGTTCTACCTCCCCCGGGCCGCGCCCTAGGCGAGCGCCGGGCGGCTCGGGTCGTCGGGTTCGTCGTCGAGGTGCCAGTGCAGGTCGCGGACGCCGGGTTCGAGGGAGAGCCGGCTGACGACCTGTTCGAGGGCCGGGGCGACCTGCCCGGTGATGGCCACGGTGGCGCGCAGGCTGGTGGCGTCGCCGCTGTCGGTGCGGCGGGCGCGCAGGCCGGTGGGGGCGAGGCCGGAGGCGGACAGGGCCTGGAGCAGCAGGGCCCGGATGTGGGTCTCGGCCTTGCGCTCGCATTCCAGGTGGACGGTGGCGCGGACGGTGGAGTCGGGGTCGCTGCCGGACTGCGGGGCCCGGTCGAGCATCCGGCCGGCCGGGCGCAGGATCAGGTGGACGGCGAGGACGCCGAGCGTGCCGAGGACGGCGAATTCGAGCTTCCCGGCGGCGGCGAGCACCCCGACGGCAGCCGAACACCACAGCGTGGCGGCGGTGTTGAGGCCGCGGACGCCGGCGCCGTCGCGCAGGATGACGCCACCGCCGAGGAAGCCGATGCCGGAGACGACGTAGGAGGCGACCCGGGTGGGGCTGGCGGCGTCGCCGACGGCCTCGCTGTACAGCACGAACAGGGTGGCGCCGGCGGCGACCAGGGCGTTGGTGCGCAGGCCGGCCATCCTGGCCCGCCACTGGCGTTCGACGCCGATGAGCGCGCCGCAGGCGACCCCCGTGGCGAGCCGGACGAGGAAGTCGGCGGTGGTCAGGGTGTGCACGACGGCACCTCCTTCACTGGGAGAGCTGGGAGAGCGGGGAGAGCTGGAAGAGCGGGGAGACGGACGGACGGGTGGCGGGCCGCTGCCCACCACCCGTCCGTCCGGGCTGCGGTCTTCGGCTCAGTGGTTGAGTGCGGTTTGGACGATCTTGATGATGACCATCACCATCGCGACCAGGAGGTAGGCGCGCAGGGCGCCCATGCCGACCTTGCGGGCGGTGGACATGACCGGCTTGCCGAGGGTCTCCAGCGGGGGCATCCGCCATTCCTCGCGGCCGGTGCGGTCGACGGGGTCTTCCTTGGTCCCTCGGCGGCCGAAGGTGAAGAAGTATCCGGCGACCAGGACGCCGGCCACGCCGCAGCCGGCCATGATCCACAGGATGGCCTGCGAGCTGATGTCGGGCCAGACCACGGCGGCGGTCAGGATCAGCGACAGCATCACCAGCACGCCGACCACGGCGGAGGTGAAGGCGTTGGTCTTGGGCCCGTTGACCCAGGGCCCCAGGACGGCCTTGTCGTTGCACAGCAGCAGCAGGAACACCGTCGCCGAGGGCAGCAGCACACCGGCCAGCACCTGGACGAACTGCGTCATCAGGCCCTGGGTGTAGCCGGTGGACAGCAGCGTGATCGCGGCCGCCGCGACCACCAGGCCGGCGTAGATCGCGTAGAAGCCCTTGGCGCCCTTGACGCCCCGGTGCAGCGAGTGCCTGATGCCGAACACGTCGCCGATCGCGTAGGCGGTGGACAGCGACACGGCGAAGGCGCCGATGATCGAGGCGTCCAGCAGCGCGATGGCGAACAGCACGCCGACCACGTGCCCGGCCTTGTCCTCAAGGCCCTTGGCGACGGCGGCCGCATCCGAGAACTGGCCGAAGCCGTCGGTGCCGGCGAAGGCCGCGGCGGTGAAGCCCATCATCGCGGCGGCGCCGATGATGACGATGGCGATCCCGATCCACAGGTCGACCTTCTCGTACTTCATGAACCGCGGCGTGATCCGCTTGTCGATGACGTACGACTGCTGGAAGAACAGCTGCCACGGGGCGACGGTGGTGCCCACGATGGAGACGATCACCAGCATCACGGCCGCCAGCTGGCCGGAGCCGCCCGGCATGCTGGGCACCGTGAAGTCGTGCGCCATCTGCGAGGTCTTCGGGTGGACCATGAAGTAGATCGGCACCAGCAGCAGCGAACCCACGCACAGCGTGACGGCGACGCGCTCGAAGCGCTGGAACGAGCCGGTGAACGCCGAGGCGATGATCACCACCGCCGCCAGCACCACCGCGGCCACCTTCGGCAGCCCGAGGTACCCGGCCGCCAGGGTGACGCCGATGAACTCCGTGACCAGCGTCAGCGCGTTCAGCAGGAACAGGTCGATGACGCTGAACGCGCCCCAGAACTTCCCGAAGCGCTCCAGGATCAGCCGGGCGTGCCCGACACCGGTGACGGCGCCCAGGCGCAGCACCATCTCCTGGTTCACGTACAGCACCGGGACGAGCATCAGCAGCGTCCACAGCAGCTGCGTGCCGTAGTTCTGCCCCGCCTGCCCGTACGTCGAGAAGGCGCCCGCGTCGTTGTCGCCGACCATCACGATCAGGCCGGGGCCCACGATCGCCAGCAGGGTCTTGAGCCGCGCTGACAGGCCGTGGCGCGGCGTGGTGTCGTCGAGCCGGATGGTGCCGAGCGCACCCCTGATGTCGCCGACGTGGGCGTCGTCGAGCACGGCGGTGCGGGTGGTGGTGGTGGGGACCTTCGGGTCCAGCATCACGTTGGTCATGGCAGGGCCTCCCTGCCCCCTTCCTTGAGGGGGCGACAGGGGGCACGCAGCAGCGATCCTCCCTGCGAGCGCACGGCGTCGGACCGCACGGCGACGCTGAGCGGCGGCGGCCGTGAGGGCATGACGGAGCGTCAGACGCTGTGCGTCGGGGCGCGGTTGAGCGCATGACGCAGCGTCAGGTGAACGCGCAGGGAAGGTTGTTACCGCGTGCCAGAGGTGATCGAGAGCATGCGGGGGTAGGGGCGACTATGGCCCGGACTATCGCAGTCCATGTCTCTCGCCTCCTCCCGGTCGGGGGTGCACCGTCTGTGCACCGCATCGCGACACGGCAAGGAGCGGACCAGCCCTACGGGACCGGCACACCCCAACTCGTCAGAGCTTTGGCACTCCACGGCGTGTCCAGCCCGGTCGGGCCGGAAGCCACTTCGGATCAACCCTTAGGTCGGGAAGATCTGTCCTAACCCTGGGCGTCTCTCGACGTCGTCGGATCAGTGGCCTGTGTCCGTGAAGAAGCCTCACCGAACGAGGTGCCTTCTTCAAACCTCGTCAAGCATAGACCCTCCCTTTCACCCGGATAGCGGCGTCTCGACCGAACTTCGACAGCTTTGTAGAAGCTTGACCAAACCCACCCCTCGACGTGCACCCCCATCCGGCATATATAGTTCACCGACATATGCAGCTCAACAGCTCACGAGGGGGAAGTGTGTCCCACAGCGATCCGACCCGATCCGCACCCGTCCTGCACCTGGCCAACGTCACCCGGGTGCACGGGCGGGGCGCCGCCGAGGTACACGCCCTGCGCGGCGTCGAACTGGCCGTCCACCCCGGCGAGTTCGTCGCCGTCATGGGCCCGTCCGGCTCCGGAAAGTCCACCCTGCTGACCCTGGCCGGCGGACTCGACGCGCCCAGCGAGGGCGAGATCCTGGTCGAGGGCGTAGCGCTCGGCGGCCTCAGCCGCGGCCGGCTCGCCGACCTTCGGCGGCGCTCCATCGGGTACGTCTTCCAGGACTACAACCTGATCCCCGCCCTCACCGCCGCCGAGAACATCTCGCTCCCCCGCGAACTCGACGGAGTCTCCGGACGCACCGCCCGCCGCGAGGCGCTCGCCGCCCTGGAGGAACTCGGCATCGGGGAACTCGCCGACCGCTTCCCCGACGACATGTCCGGCGGCCAGCAGCAGCGCGTCGCCATCGCCCGCGCGCTGATCGGCGAGCGCCGGCTCGTCCTCGCCGACGAACCGACCGGCGCCCTCGACTCCGCCACCGGCGAGGCCGTGCTCGCCGTGCTGCGCGCCCGCTGCGACGCCGGGGCCGCCGCGATGATGGTCACCCACGAGGCCGCGCACGCCAGTTGGGCGGACCGGGTGGTCCACCTGAAGGACGGCGCGGTCGACTCCGAGAGCCACGGGCGGCGCACCGGCAAGCGCCGACTGACCGGCGAGCCGCTCAGCGCCCCGGCCGACGGCTACGGCCACGCGGCCGACGGGGCCGGGCACTCGACCACCGGCACCGGCCACACGTCCGGCGACTTCGGCCACGCGGCCGGCGGCTTCGGCGAGGTGACCCGATGAGACTCGGCGCCTGGAAGGTCGCCCTGCGCATCGCCCGCCGCGACGCGCTGCGCGCCAAGGGCCGCAGCGCCCTGATCGTCGCCATGATCGCGCTGCCCGTCCTCGGCGTCACCGGCGCCGACGTCGTCCACCGCAGCGGGCAGCTCACCCCGGCCGAACGGGTCGAACGGGTGCTGGGCGGGGCGGACGCCCTGGTCACGTCACTCGCCCCCGGCCGGACCGTCGAGCAGGCCCCGGTCGCCGAGGACGGCGCCTTCGCGGTCCAGCCCCGCCCCGGGCAGCCGCCCACGGCCGAGCAGCAGAAGGGCGCCGGCACCGACCCCGTCGCCCTGGTCACCGGACTCCTGCCACCGGGCAGCGTGCTCACCTCCGCCCGGCAGGGCCCGGAGACCGGCGCCACCTCCCCCGAAGGCCTGGTCCGCGCCCTCACCACCGAGGCCGACCTCGCCGACCCGCTCTGGCACGGCCGGCTCGACCTGGTCGACGGCCACGCCCCGGGCGGCCCGCGCGAACTGGCCGCCACCCGGGCCTTCCTCGACAACTCCGGACTGGCCGTCGGCGGCACCACCACCTTTCCCGGCCTGGAGCGGACCACCTTCACCATCACCGGCGTCGTCGAGCACCCGGACGACCTCCGCCGGGTCGAACTCGTCGCCCAGCCGGGCGCGTTGCTGAGCCAGCTCGCCGCCGCCACGCCTCCCGGCAGCCCGGCCGCGGCACCGCCGGAGCCCGAACGCGGCGCCTGGCTGGTCCGGCTCCCCGCCGGGGCCACCCTCGACTGGGCCAAGGTCCAGGAGTTCAACGCCCACGGCTACACCCTCACCGCCCGCTCGGTCGCGCTCGCCCCGCCGCCGCGCGCCGCCGTCCCCTACTACCGGGACGCCTACCGCTCCTTCGGCCCCTCCGCCGACGACAACACCAAGGTCGTGGTGGCCACCGTCACCGGCATGGGCCTGCTGGAGGTCGCCCTGCTCGCCGGCCCCGCCTTCGCGGTCGGCGCCCGCCGCTCCCGCCGCCAGCTCGCGCTGCTCGGCGCCGCCGGCGGCCGGCGGACGCACGTCGGCGCGGTGGTGCTCGGCGGCGCCCTCGTCCTCGGCACGGCCGGGGCCGTGGTCGGCGTGGTCCTCGGCGGCGGCCTCGTCGCCGGGCTGCGCCCGTGGATCGAACGGGCCGGCGGCGCCCGCTTCGGGCACTTCGCCCTGCCGCCACTGGACCTGCTCGCGATCGGCGGGATCGGCCTGCTCACGGCGCTCCTCGCGGCCGCGCTGCCCGCCCGGCAGGCCGCCCGCAGCAGCGTCACCGCCGGACTCACCGGCCGGGACACCGTCCAGGCCCCGAACCGCTGGGTCACCGTGCTCGGTGTGCTGCTGCTCGCCGCCGGCGCCGCCCTGGCCCTGTACGGCGCGAGCGCGGTGCAACACGGCGGCGTGCCCGTCGTCAGCACCTACGACACCCGCACGCTGACCGTGCTCGGCGGCTCCGTCATCGCCGAACTCGGCCTGCTCGCCTGCACCCCCGCACTCGTCGCCCTGCTCGGCCGGCTCGCCAAGCGGCTGCCGCTCGGCCCCCGACTCGCCCTGCGCGACTCCGCCCGGCACCGCTCGCGCACCGCGCCGGCCGTCGCCGCCGTGATGGCCGCCGTGGCCGGGGCCGTCGCCATCGGCGTCTACAGCACCAGCACCGACGCCGAGAACCGCCGCGACTACCGGCCGCAGGCCCCGTACGGCGCCGTGCAGCTCCTCTCCACCGCCGACGGACCGCAACTCGACGGCCTGCGCGCCGAGGTGGGCAAGCAGCTGACCGACCTGGGGCCGCGCGCCGACCTCGGCGAGGCGGTGTACCAGTTCTGTGCCAACTGCTCCAGCACCGTCCAGCTCAAGGGCACCGTGAACTGGCGCACCGCGTCCGGCCCGCCGCACCTGGCCGCCGGGGACGCCGCCATGCTCCGCACCCAGTTCGGCATCCACGACCCGGCCGCCGAACAGGCCCTGGCCGCCGGGAAGATCCTGGTCTTCGACCGCGCCTTCCTCGCCGGCGACGGCCGGGCGGTGCTCCAACTGCGCGGCAGCTCCGGAGCGCCGCTCCAGCCCGGCGAGGTCCCCAAGCCCGACCTCCAGGAAATCCCGGCCGACGCCGTCCTGGTCGAGAACCCGAACGCCGCCCGCTTCGCCCAGGGCCTGATCCTGCCCTCGGCGCTGCCCAAGCTCCTGCCCGGGCTCGCCGCGAGGCCCACCGGCGCGATCTGGGTGCCCGCCACCCCGCCCGACCGCAAGGCCCAGCAGCGTGCCGAGGCCGCCGTCGTCCGGCTCGACCGGGCCGCCCAGCTGGAGGTCGAGCGCGGCTTCCAGCCCCGCGGCGACGCCCTCACCCTGGCCCTCAGCGGCTTCGCCGGGCTGGTCGTCCTCGGCGCCGCCGGCATCGCCACCGGCCTGGCCGCCGCCGACTCCCGCCAGGACCAGGCCACCCTGGCCGCCGTCGGCGCACCACCGCGGATCCGCCGCACCATGGCGGGGCTGCAGTGCG
This sequence comes from Kitasatospora sp. NPDC059812, assembly GCF_042732075.1. Lineage (NCBI taxonomy): Bacteria > Bacillati > Actinomycetota > Actinomycetes > Kitasatosporales > Streptomycetaceae > Kitasatospora > Kitasatospora sp. NPDC059812. The sequence continues at coordinate 41,234 of NZ_JBHWIO010000003.1, read as the reverse complement.
CGATGATCGCCCTGCTCGGGGCGCTGCTCGGGGCGGTCAACGGCTTCGTCCCCGCGGTGGGCCTGCTGAAGTCCCGGGCTAGCGGGTTCGGCGGCCACCCGGCCCTGATCACCGCCCCCTGGGGCCAGCTGCTGCTGGTCGTCCTGGTGCTCCCGGTGCTGGCGGGGCTGCTCGCCGCCCTGCTGACCCGCTCCCGCATCCCGATGGGGCGGCGGCTGTCCTGATCCCCGGCGCACGCCGAAGCCCGCCCTCCGAAATGGGGGGCGGGCTTCGGCGTGCGCGGGCGACCCACACGCGAGAGGGCCGTACCATGGGCGGGTTCTAGCGGGCGAAGGGCGCCGGCGGGTCGGCGAGGGAGAGAACGGCGGTGCTGCGCGGGTTCGGCGACCTGGAGGCCGAGATCATGGACCGGCTGTGGTCCTGGGGCCGGCCCGCCACCGTACGCGAGGTGGTGGACGACCTCCAGCGTCAGCGGCCGGTCGCGTACACCACCGTCACCACGGTGGCCGACATCCTGCACACCAAGGGCTGGCTGCGCCGGGACAAGGTGGGCCGGGCCTGGGCGTACGAGCCGACCTGCACCCGGGAGGCCTACACCGCGCAGCTGATGCGCCAGGCGCTGGAGACCACGCCGGACCGGGCGGGTGCGCTGCTGCACTTCGTCGACGGGATGAGCAGCGACGAGGCGTCCGCGCTGCTGGCGGCGCTGGAACAGGTGAAGGCCCGGGACGCCGAGTGACCCTCGCGCTGCTCGGCCTCCACCTGGCCGTGACCGGGGTCCTGCTGCCGCGCCGGCTGGCCGGCTCGGCCCGGTTGCAGGCGCGCCCGGCGGCGGGCGCCGCGCTCTGGCTGGCCCTGATGGCCTCCTTCCTGGTCGCGCTGCTGCTGGCGGCGCACCACGCGGTGGAGCCGTTCGCCCACGAGCCGGCCGGGCTGGTCGGGCTGTTCCCGCACCCGGAGCCGGTCGGGCCCGTCGCCCCGCACACCCACGACTGGTGGCTGCTGGCCGCCGCCGGGGCCGCGATCGCCACGGTGGTGACGGCCGTCGGCGTCCGGGCCGGGCGGGCGCGCCGGCGGCACCGGGCGATGCTGGACCTGGTCGCCGTCCGGGACGGGCGCTGGGGCGCCCTGATCCTGGAGCACGCCCACCCGACCGTCTACTGCCTGCCCGGCCGCAGCTCCCGGGTGGTCCTGTCGCGCGGGGCGCTGCGGCTGCTGGACGAACGGCAGTTGGCCGCGGCGGTGGCGCACGAGCACGGACACATCCGCGGCCGCCACCACCTGTTCCGGCTCCCGGCGGACACCTTCGCCCTGCTGTTCGGCCCGCTGCCGCTGGCCCGGCGCGGGCGGGCGGAGGTGGGGCTGCTGCTGGAGATGGCGGCCGACGACGCCGCGCTGGCACGGGTGTCGCGCAGCGAACTGGCCTCCGCGCTCTGCGCCTTGGCGACGTCCGGGGCCCCGACGGGCGCCGCGCCCGGCATCCCGCCGGGCGGGTCGCTGGGCCCCGCGTCGGGCGGGGCGCTGGCGGCGGCCGCCAGCGGGGTGCTGGCCCGGGTCCGCCGGCTGGCCCGCCCGGGGCACGGTCGGCGCGGGCGCCAACTGGCCTTCTGGCTGGCGGTGTCGGCGCTCCCGCTGCTGCCGTACCTGCTGGCCTGCGCGCCGCACCCGTAGGGCGTCCGCCGCCCCCCGGTCACGATCCCGGACCGACCCTACCGGTGCCGCAGGTACGCCTCGGCGGTCTCGCGCAGGCGGTCGTGCAGGCCGTCGTAGGCGCGGACCCGCCCGAGCAGGCTCTTCGGCAGCTTGGCGACCATCGTGTAGTTGGTGTCGCAGACGTTGGCGGCCGGCGCCAGCCCGGCCTGGCTGACCAGTTGGTAGGCGTCGAGCTGGTCCAGGCCGAGCAGGTGCCCGGTCCAGCCGACCAGGTCGTGCTGGCTGATCCGGAACGCGTCCTCCAGGGGGCGGGCGGAGCCGGTGCTGATCAGGAAGCGGTCGTCCTCCAGCCGGGGCCAGGCCGGTCCGCCGCCCTTGACCAGGTCGACGATCACGGTGGTGCGCATGGCCGCCTCCACCGCCGTCCCGCACACCTCCCCCTCCCCCTGGCGCGCGTGGCCGTCGCCGATGGCGAGCAGCCCGCCCGGGACGTTCACCCCGAAGTAGGCGGTGGTGCCGGCCCGCATCTCGGGGGTGTCCAGGTTGCCGCCGTGCGCGCCCGGCGTGATCGAGGCCAGCACCTCGCCGGCCGCCGGGGCGACCCCGACGGTGCCGTGCATCGGGTCGAGCGGGAGGTCCACCGTGAAGTCGCTGTTGCGGGCCCGGAATCGGCAGACGCCCGCCTTGAGGTCCAGGTCGTAGACCCAGACCCGCTCCTCCAGCGGCGGGTGCAGCATCGCCGTGCTGTGGGTCGCGGTCAGCGCGCCGAAGTGCGGGAAGGTGCTGGAGACGCCGTAGTCGCGGGCCGGGGTGATCTCCACGAAGTGCACCGCGAGGACGTCGCCGGGCTCCGCGCCCGCCACCGCGATCGGCCCGGTGACCGGGTTGAGGTAGGGGAAGACGCACACCTGGCTGGGCAGGTCGCCGGTGCCGCGCACCTTGCCGCCGAAGCAGTCCTCGGTGGTCAGTTCGACGATGGTGCCGGGCTGCACGGTGACGAGCGGTGCGCGCCCGCCGAAGGTGTAGGCGTAGTCGGCCGGGGCGGGGGCCAGCTGAACGGTCTCGGGCAGGCTCACGGGTTCTCCTCGCGGGTGGTGGGCGCGGGCGTGTCAACCATGGTGCTCTCTCTCCGTGACGACCCTGCGGGTGTGGGGAGACTGCGGAGGCAAGTATGTCCAGATGGCGGCCCCGGAGAACGCGAAGGCCCGCCCCCGCCGAGGCGGGAGCGGGCTGCCGGGCTGCCGGGCTGCCGGCCACAGCACACAGCTGCAGCCACGGACTACGGCTACGGCTACGGCTACGGCTACGGCTACGGCCGGACGGCGCCCACGTACGGCATGGCGCTGATCGGGAGGACCTCGACGTTCTTGCCGGTGCGCGGGGCGTGGATCATCTTGCCGTCGCCGATGTAGATGCCCACGTGGTGGATGTCGGGGTAGAAGAAGACCAGGTCGCCGGGCTGGAGGTCGGCGCGCTGGACGCGGGAGCCGGTGTTCCACTGGTCCTGGGACATCCGGGGCAGCTTGACGTTGCCCGCGCGGTAGGCGCCGCCGGTGAGGCCGGAGCAGTCGAAGCTGTTGGGGCCGGTCGCGCCCCAGCCGTAGGGCTTGCCGAGCTGGGCGTAGGCGAACTGGAGGACGGCGGCGGCGCGACCGCTGGCGGGCGGCGCCGGGGTGTTCATGTTCGGGCGCTCCGAGGAGCGGGAGGCCCGGTCGGCGGCGGCCGCCGCCTGGGCCTCGGCCTTGGCCTTCTCGGCGTTCTGCTGGGCGTTGATCTTGGCGCGGTCCTCGGCGCTCAGCTTGTTGAGCATGCCCTGCGCCTGGGCGAGCTTGACCTGGATCTGCTTCTTCTTCTCCCCCAGCTCGGTGCCGACGGAGTCGAGCTGGGCCAGGGTGGCGGTGGCCTCGGCGCGGTCCTGGTCGAGCTTGCGCTGCTCGTTCTGGGCCTGCTTGAGCAGGGATATCTGGGAGTCGGCGAGGTGGTTCTGGACCGAGGCGCGCTCCAGGTAGGCGGCCGGGTCGGAGTCGAGCATCAGCTGGAAGGACGGGTCGATGCCGTTGGTGCGGTACTGGTCGGCGGCCACCGCGCCGAGCTGGGAGCGCAGCTCGTTCATCGCCTCCTGCCCGCGGGCGACCTTCTCCTGGATCTTGCTGGCGTCGCCCTGGAGCTTCTGCTGCTTCTCCTGGAAGCCGTTGAACTGCTCGACGGCCTGCTCGGCCTCCTCGTTGAGCTTGTCCACCTGCTCCTTGACGGAGGCCAGGTTGGGGGCGGGCTCGGCGTGGGCGGTGCCGGAGGCGAGGACGGCGCCGCCGGCCATGGCCGTGGTGAGGACCGCCATGCGGGCCCGGCTCGGGGGGCTGGGCTTGCGACGCTTTCCCATGGCGGGGGGCTCTCCTTCGGGGGACGGCAGGGGACGGCGAAGGCGGGCGAGGACCTACGGGGGTTCGGTCCCCGCCCACCTTCTTCGAAGTAACTTAATAGATGAGTGGAGGGGTTCCGCAATCCCCCTGTTCCGGGCCGTTCCGGGCGATCGATCGTGGCCCCCGGCACCGGCGTTGACCTCGGGTGCCACCGTCCGCGGCACTCCTCGCCGCCCGGAGTGCTGAGAACGTGCCAAATCGAGGGAAAGGTCACACGGGCCGCCCCTCCTGCGGGCCTGCGAACGAGCGCTAACCTGCGGTCATGAACGTCCTGCCCGAAGGGCTCCCCCTCGCCGCCGAATTCCCGGCCGCACACCGCGAGCAGTGGCAGCAGCTCGTCGAGGGCGTGCTGCGCAAGTCCGGCGCGCAGCCCGCGGACGGCGCCGCCGCCGAGCGGGCGCTCACCACCGAACTCCCGGACGGGCTGCGCGCCCGCCCGCTGTACACCGCCGAGGACGCCCCGGCCGAAGCCGGCTACCCCGGCGTCCCCCCCGTCGTCCGCGGCGGCCGGCCGCCGGGCGCGGCCGGCGCCGGCGGGGTCGTCCGCCCGCGGCACGCCCACCCGCCGGCTCCCCCCCGCGCCCGCCGCCCCCCCCCCCCGCGGCCCCCGCCGCCCCCCCCCCCCCGCCCCCCCCCCCCGGCCGCAGGGCGCGGCCGTCGCCGGCTGGGACGTCCGCCAGCGGCACGCCGACCCGGACCGCCGGCGCACCAACGAGGCGGTCCTGGCCGACCTGGAGAACGGCGTCGGCTCGCTCTGGCTGGAGCTCGGCGGCGCGGGCCTGCCCGTCACGGCCCTGCCCGAGACGCTGACCGGCGTGTACCTCGACCTGGCCGCCGTGGCACTCGACGCCGGACCCGAATTCACCGCCGCTGCCGAGCAGTTGTTCGCCCTGTACGAGGAGCGCGAGGTCTCCCCCGGCGCCGCCGCCGGCAACCTCAGCGCCGACCCGCTGGGCCTCCAGGCCCGCACCGGCGAGACCGGGCGCACCGCCGCGCTGCTCGCCGAGGCCACCGCGCTGGCCGCCCGCTGCGCCGCCGAGTACCCCGGCGTCCGGGCGCTGACCGTGGACGCCCTGCCCTACCACGAGGCCGGCGCCTCGCCCGCCCAGGAGCTGGGCTGCTCGCTCGCCACCGGCGTCGCCTACCTGCGGGCGCTCACCGCCGCCGGGCTGTCGGTGGACGCCGCGCTCGGCCAGCTGGAATTCCGCTACGCGGCCGACGCCGACCAGTTCCTCACCATCGCCAAGTTCCGTGCCGCGCGCCGCCTCTGGTCCCGCGTCGCCGAGGTGTCGGGGGCCTCCGCGGCGGCCTCGGCGCAGCGCCAGCACGCCGTCACCTCCCGGGTGATGATGACCGCCCGCGACCCGTGGGTGAACATGCTGCGCACCACCGTCGCCTGCCTCGCCGCCGGCGTGGGCGGCGCCGACGCCGTCACCGTGCTGCCCTTCGACAGCGCCCTCGGCCTGCCGGACGCCTTCGCCCGCCGGATCGCCCGCAACACCCAGTCGATCCTGCTGGAGGAGTCCCACCTCGCCCGGGTGATCGACCCGGCCGGCGGCTCCTGGTACGTCGAGCAGCTGGGCGAGGAGCTGGCGGCGGCCGCCTGGGCCTGGTTCCAGGAGATCGAGCGGGCCGGCGGCCAGCAGGCGGCGCTCGCCGACGGGACGGTCCGCGAGCGGATCGCCGCGACCTGGGCGGAGCGCTCCGTCAAGCTCGCCAAGCGGCGCGAACCCGTCACCGGTGTCAGCGAGTTCCCGCACCTGGAGGAGCAGCCGCTGGTCCGCGAACCGGCCCCGGCCGCACCGGGCGGCGGGCTGCCGCAGGTGCGCCGCGCCGAGGCGTACGAGGCGCTGCGCGACCGCTCGGACGCGCAGCTCGCGGCCACCGGCGAGCGGCCGAAGCTGTTCCTGGCCTCGATCGGCACCGCCTCCGCGCACACCGCGCGCACCACCTTCGCCGCCAACCTGTTCCAGGCCGGCGGCATCGCGACGACCTCGCTGGAGTCCGTCGACCCGGCCGCCTTCGCCGAGGCCTTCACCGCCTCCGGCGCCACCGCCGCCTGCCTGTGCTCCGGCGACGCGCAGTACGGCGAGCACGCCGAGGCCGTCGCCGGCGCACTGAAGGCGGCCGGAGCCCGACGGGTGCTGCTGGCCGGTCGACTCGGCGAAGTCCCGGCAGGAGTAGACGAGTTCATCCACGCGGGCGGGGACGCCATCGCCGTCCTCACCTCCCTGCTCGACCAGATCGGAGTGGCACGATGATCCCCGACTTCACCGGAATCGGGCTGAACGGGGATCCCTCCGGGGACGTCACCGACGGCCAGTGGCGGGCCGCCTGGCGGCAGTCCACCGGCAAGGACGTCGACGAGCTGGTCTGGGACACCCCCGAGGGCATCGGCGTCAAGCCGCTGTACACCACGGCGGACCTGGCCGGCCTGGACTTCCTGGAGACCTACCCGGGCATCGCCCCGTACCTGCGCGGGCCGTACCCGACCATGTACGTCAACCAGCCGTGGACCGTCCGCCAGTACGCGGGCTTCTCCACCGCCGAGGAGTCCAACGCCTTCTACCGCCGCAACCTGGCAGCCGGCCAGAAGGGCCTCTCGGTCGCCTTCGACCTGCCGACCCACCGCGGCTACGACAGCGACCACCCGCGCGTCACCGGCGACGTCGGCATGGCGGGCGTGGCGATCGACTCGATCTACGACATGCGCCAACTCTTCGACGGCATCCCGCTGGACAAGATGTCGGTGTCGATGACCATGAACGGCGCCGTCCTGCCCGTCCTGGCCCTGTACATCGTGGCCGCCGAGGAGCAGGGGGTGGCACCCGAGAAGCTGGCGGGGACCATCCAGAACGACATCCTCAAGGAGTTCATGGTCCGCAACACCTACATCTACCCGCCGCAGCCGTCGATGCGGATCATCTCGGACATCTTCGCGTACACCTCGCAGAAGATGCCCCGGTACAACTCCATCTCCATCTCCGGCTACCACATCCAGGAGGCCGGGGCCACCGCCGACCTGGAGCTGGCCTACACCCTGGCCGACGGGGTGGAGTACCTGCGCGCGGGCCTGGACGTGGGCCTGGACGTCGACGCCTTCGCGCCGCGGCTGTCGTTCTTCTGGGCGATCGGCATGAACTTCTTCATGGAGGTCGCCAAGCTGCGCGCGGCCCGGCTGCTGTGGGCCAAGCTGGTCAAGCAGTTCGACCCGAAGAACGCCAAGTCGCTGTCGCTGCGCACCCATTCGCAGACCTCCGGCTGGTCGCTCACCGCCCAGGACGTGTTCAACAACGTGACCCGCACCTGTGTGGAGGCGATGGCCGCCACCCAGGGCCACACCCAGTCGCTGCACACCAACGCGCTCGACGAGGCGCTGGCCCTGCCCACCGACTTCTCCGCCCGGATCGCCCGCAACACCCAGCTGCTGCTCCAGCAGGAGTCCGGCACCTGCCGGGTCATCGACCCGTGGGGCGGCTCCGCCTACGTCGAGAAGCTCACCCACGACCTGGCGCGCCGCGCCTGGCAGCACATCCAGGAGGTCGAGGCGGCCGGCGGCATGGCCAAGGCCATCGACGCGGGCATCCCGAAGATGCGCGTCGAGGAGGCCGCCGCCCGCACCCAGGCCCGGATCGACTCCGGCCGCCAGCCGGTCATCGGCGTCAACAAGTACCGGGTGGACAGCGACGAGCAGATCGACGTGCTCAAGGTCGACAACTCCTCGGTGCGCGCCCGCCAGCTCGAAAAGCTGCGCCGGCTCCGGGAGGAGCGCGACGAGGCGGCCTGCCAGGACGCGCTGAACGCGCTCACCCGGGCCGCCGAGGCCGGCCCGCAGCGCGGCGGCTCGCTCGACGGCAACCTGCTGCACCTGGCCGTCGACGCGGCCCGGGCGAAGGCCACCGTCGGCGAGATCTCGGACGCCCTGGAGAAGGTGTACGGCCGGCACAGCGGCCAGATCCGTACCATCTCCGGCGTGTACCGAGACGAAGCGGGCCCCTCGGCCTCCCTCCAGCGCACCCGCGACCTGGTCGAGCGGTTCGAGCGGGCCGAAGGCCGGCGCCCGCGCATCCTGGTCGCCAAGATGGGCCAGGACGGCCACGACCGCGGCCAGAAGGTGATCGCCACCGCCTTCGCCGACCTCGGCTTCACCGTGGACGTCGGCCCGCTCTTCCAGACCCCCGACGAAGTCGCCCGCCAGGCCGTCGAGGCGGACGTGCACATCGTCGGCGTCTCCTCGCTCGCCGCCGGGCACCTCACCCTGGTCCCCGCGCTGCGCACCGCACTCGCCGAGGCCGGCCGGGAGGACATCACCATCGTGGTCGGCGGGGTGATCCCCCCGCAGGACTTCGACGCGCTGTACGAGGCGGGAGCGGCGGCGGTCTTCCCGCCGGGCACCGTCATCCCGGACGCCGCCTACGACCTGCTCACCTCGCTGGCGGCCGACCTCGGCCACGAGCTGTGAGATTTTGATCGTATGCCTCCGCGGACGATCGACCTCGACAGCTATGTGACAGGCGTCCTCGACGGCTCGCGCGCCTGGATCGCGCGCGCCGTCACCCTCGTCGAGTCCACCCGGCCCGACCACCGCGCGCTCGCGCAGCAGTTGCTCCAACGGCTGCTGCCGCACGCGGGCGGCGCGGTCCGGGTGGGCATCACCGGCGTGCCCGGTGTCGGCAAGTCGACCTTCATCGACTCCTTCGGCACCATGCTCACGGCGCTCGGCCACCGGGTCGCCGTACTCGCCGTCGACCCCACGTCCAGCCGCACCGGCGGCTCCATCCTCGGCGACAAGACCCGGATGGAACGCCTCGCCATCGACCCGCACGCCTTCGTCCGCCCCTCGCCCACCTCCGGGACGCTGGGCGGCGTCGCCAAGGCCACCCGGGAGTCCATGGTGGTGATGGAGGCCGCCGGCTACGACGTGGTCCTGATCGAGACGGTGGGAGTCGGCCAGTCCGAGACCGCCGTCGCCGGGATGGTCGACACCTTCCTGCTGCTCAGCCTCGCCCGCACCGGCGACCAGTTGCAGGGCATCAAGAAGGGCGTCCTGGAGCTGGCCGACGTCATCGCCGTCAACAAGGCCGACGGCCCGCACGAACCCGACGCCCGCGCCGCCGCCCGCGAACTCGCCGGCGCCCTACGGCTGTTGCAGGCCCCCGACGCGGCGTGGACGCCGCCCGTGCTGACCTGCAGCGGCCGCGACGGCGCCGGACTCGACGTGCTGTGGGAACGGCTCCAGCAACACCGCAAGGTCCTCGACGCCACCGGCGCACTGGCCGCGAAACGGCGGGAACAGCAGGTCGAATGGACCTGGACGATGGTCCACGACCAGCTCTACGCGCGGCTGCACGAACACCCCGAAGTGCGGCGGCTCGCGGTCGAGTTGGAGGCCCAGGTCCGCGCCGGCACCATGCCGGCGGGGCTGGCCGCGCAGCAGATCCTGGACGCCTTCTTCGGCTTCTTCGGCGCGCCCTGACGGGAGGCGCTTCTTGAGCAGCCCCGGGGAGGAACAGGTGCGAGGGCCGTGCTGGTGTGCACGGCCCTCGCACCGGGTGTGGGGCGCCCCGTTCCCGCCCTCGTCGCCCGGATCTGCACGTGGTGGTGAGCTGTTCGGTGTGCTCTGTCACCTGTACGCGATGCTGAGCTGCATTGTTTGATGAGGAATCGAACCCCCTGCGTTGCTCTTCACGCGCCAAGGGCCGGATGAACCGCCGGCCCGCGGTGTGTGCACGCCTCCGTGGCGACTACCTGCTTCCCACACCCAGCTGGTGGGGTCAGTCCTCGATCAGGTCGATCTCCCAGTTGGTGCGCTGGATCAGGGTGTCCACCTCGCGGATCTCCTTCGCCAGGGCGTCCGCCTGGGCGCGGAGCTCGGCGACCGGCAGGGCGGCGAGGATCCTGAGTTCGGACCGCAACTGCCGTACGGCTCCGCGCTGGTCGCGCCCGGAGGCGGCGTCGGCGGCTGCGGTGATCACCGAGTGGCGCAGCCGCAGGACGTCCCGGCGGGCGAGGGCGTCGGTCAGCGTGCCGCCGCCCTCGATGAGCGCGGTGGAGTTGGTCCGGTTGATCTGACGGATCAGCCGCTCCAGCTCGTCCAGCACCTCTCCGGCCTGGGCCAGGACCTCCGCCGCGGGCTCGGCCGGCTCCTCGCCCTCCTGGTAGCGGGCACTGCCGACGACGCGCGCCCGCAACTGCTCCACCCGCCGCACCGCAGCCGCGCGCTGCGCGAGCGCTTCAGCCAGTTTCACCGCGTCATCACCTCTACGTCCTGCTGATCGTCCGGCAAGTATGCACGTCGGTGCCTGCCGGCACGGTTCGCGGGGTGGGGTCGGCCGGGCCGACCCGGCGGGCGCCGGGCGGGTTCATGCCTCTCGACGGCGTTCGGCCGCTGCAGCCCGTACGTCCGCCAGCGCCCTCGCGCGGTCGACCGGCGGGGGCGAGAAGCGTCCGGGCGCCGCCAGTACGTGCTCCTCCCAGCGGTCCTGCCAGAACTCCACCGTCCAACCGGGCCATCGCTGCGGCATCTCGTACGCCTCTGCCGACGCCCCGAGCACCCACCAGCCCACCCGCCGGCGCAGCGGATCGACGTGGATGCCGGCATCGGCCGACGCCTGGCAGACCCCGTGCTCGGGGCCGCCCGCCAGCCGGTCGAGCAGCGCAGCCCCCTCCCGGACCGGATGGTCGTTGACGTTCGCCAGCACGTAGCAGTGCTCCGTCCCGACCGTCACCACCGCAACCATCGACTCGGGGTCAGCCAGTTCCTCGTCGCCCGGTTCGAGCAGCGGCCCCACCGCATGCCCGCGCCCACGAGCACGGACGTGTTCGGGGTCCAGCCCCAGGTACGTCCGCAGCTCGGCAGGGCCGTCGTACATCCACCGGACGTCCCACCCCACCCATGCTTCCTGCAACAGTTCCAGAGTGGCCGCCCTGTGGCGCATCTCGGCGCTCGGCCCTTCCCAGGCGAACAGCATCAGCACCTTCCGGCCGAGGTCGATCAGCGCCGCACCCTGGCAGTGCACATCGTCCAGCCACCAGTCGACCGCTCTCAGGCGCCGGACCATCGAGAGCGCCTCCGCCGGCCCGGCCAGGAGGTCGAGGTCGATTCCTACCGCCCCGAACCGCGACAGGTACAGCTCGAACTCACCGCTCTCGCGGACAACGACAAAATTCGCACGATCACCCATCCACCCAGAATGACCACCCCCAGCACCGGACCGCCACCACATTTGACGCACCCACACGGGCACGACCCCAGGACCGCCACTCGATCCACCGGCATCACCTGACAACCGATCAAAATCACTTGCCGAGGATGCTCGGGCGGCTCACCCCACCCCGACGCATTACTCAGTGGACTGACCACCACCGACACCCTCTGAGCCAGTCGGGCACAACTGCCAGCACAGGGCCTAACGTCGGTGTCTCTGAGCCGGGACACGATAGGTGGAACTAACGCGGTGTGATGACCTGGCCGTTTCGACCCGGTGGGACACGTTTGTTGGAACCATCTGGCCATCCTTCTTGCAACCTGCGGTGGATTGCCATTCATGTTGGAACCAGTTCCGAACTACCCAGGCTCGCGGCGTCCGTGGCCGCTCCGCTGAGGGGCTTGGAACCGAGCGAGCGCGTACGCAGGACAACTGGAGCGGCGGGGACGACAGCGGTTCAACCGTTGTCGTCACACCGCGCCGCTTGGGACCTATCCTGAACCAATGCTTCACGAGCTGTGGGACGAAGGCGAAGAGGGAAAGATGTTCTGCCTGGCCGGACCGCGCGGAGACGGGGCTCGTGCGCTCTTGTCCGAAGGTGCCCGGCTCGTGTGGACCGTTGAGGCCGCGAGCTACTTCGACGCGATGACGTTGTACTACCAGCGCATGGGCTGGGGCACCTACACCACAGAGCACCCGGAGTGGGACAACCGGACCTACGCCGAGCACGGCTGGGAATGATCAACCCATTTCACGCCTTCAGTCACACACGCCTCACGAACTACAGCTGGAGTAGTAGCCCCAAGAGCGATTCCAGCGCTGGGGCACTCCGGTTCCAACAACCGTGACCAAGTTCCAGCCAACGTGTCCTGGCTCAGTCTCGGCAGCAGCCGAGACACCGACGCACAAGCCAATTCCTTACCGTCAGTCAACAATCCGTCACAGTCACGAGGCGCCCGACGGTCGCCACTACGCCACCTCTCGCAGAGCGTGAAGGTCCAGTGCCGTGCCCCATCCATGCGTGGGGCACGGCACTTCGGCGACTTCCAGGTACTCGAACCAGACCACCTTGCCCACCCCCGCCGGGCGCCAGCCCCACGTGTGCGCCAGCGCTTCGACGAGCAGGAGGCCACGCCCGCTGGTCGATCCGGCGTCACGCTCGCGCTTCGGGAGTTCCGGGCACCGATCGGCGACCTCCACCCGCACCCGCCCGGCACACCACCGGACGGTCACGGCACAGCGCTCCTTGGTGTGCACGAGCGCATTGGCGATCACCTCGCTGGCGCACAGCTCCACCTCCTGAAGCCCGTCCGCCGACAGCGGCACACCCCACTCCCGCACGATCGCCCCCACCAACCGCCGCGCCGCCGGCACCGCTTCGGCCCCGGGCGGCTCACCCCACTCCAGCGGAACCGGAAACCGCGCATTACTCAGTGGACTGACCACCACGGACACCCTCCAAACCAGCCGGGCACAACTGCCAGCACAGGGCCCGACGTTGGTGTCTCGGCAGCAGCCGAGACACCAAAGCACAAGCCGATTCCTTACCGTCAGTCAA